>CAZXYL010000816.1:0-3282 GCA_964644915.1 uncultured Geminicoccaceae bacterium | reverse complement strand
GAGGGCATGGCGGGCTCTCGCGTCCTCGGGTGTTGTCTGCGGTCGGGGAACCGCCCTGGTGGTGGCGGGATCGAACAGGTGCACGGCCCCAGGATCGATCCAGACCCGCTGCGCCGTGCCGATCCGGGCGGTGAACTCGCGCCCCATGCGGGCGGCCACCTCCGGCGCGCCAGGGCCGGGCAGGCTGCCGATCAGGATCACCTCGGGGCCCAGCGCCTCGACCGCGACCACCTGCAGGTCGACCGGCTGCATGGCCGGGCTTGCCCGCTCCTCGCGCAGGTCCTCCGGCCGGATGCCCAGGATCACGGGCCGGTCGCGGTAGGCCCCGACCGTCTCCTCCTCGGCCGTCGCCAGCGGCAGGCGCATGGCGCCACACGCCACGGCGAGGTCGCCCGCCGCGCCGTCGGCCTCGATCCGCGCGTCGAGCAGGTTCATGGGCGGGCTGGCGAGAAAGCCGGCGACGAAGGTGTCGGCGGGGTTGCGGTAGACCTCCATGGGCGGGCCGGTCTGGACGATGCGCCCGGCGTTCATGATGCAGATCCGCTCGCCCATGGTCATCGCCTCGACCTGATCGTGCGTGACGTGGACGATGGTGCGGCCGAGCTGCCGGTGCAGCTTGATCAGCTCGGTGCGCATGCCGGCGCGCAGCTTGGCATCGAGGTTCGAGAGCGGCTCGTCGAGCAGGAAGGCCACCGGATCGCGGATCAGCGCGCGGCCGAGCGCCACCCGCTGGCGCTGCCCGCCCGAGAGCTCGCCGGGCTTGCGCGCCAAAAGCTCGCCGATGCCGAGCATGCCCGCGACCTCGCGCACGCGCGTCTCGATCTCGGCGCGCGCATGCCCCCGGATGCGCAGGCCGAAGCCGAGGTTGCCCGCGACGCTCATATGCGGGAACAGCGCGTAATTCTGGAACACGAAGGCGAGGTTGCGATCGCGCGGGTCGACCTCGTTCACACGCGCCGCACCGATGTAGAGATCGCCCGAGGTGATGGTCTCGAGGCCCGCGATCATGCGCAGCGTCGTCGACTTGCCGCAGCCGGATGGGCCCAGGAGAATCATGAACTCGCCGTCCCTGATCTCGAGGTCGATCGCGTCCACCGCCCGCACCTCGCCCGGGTAGAGCTTGCTCACGCGCTCGAGGCGGATGGGGTTCGGGGCCATGGATCACACCAGCGAGCGCATGTAGCGATGGAGGTACGCGGTAAGCGCCAGCACGATCAGCAGAAGGATCACCGACATGGCCGCGGCCTGGCCGATGTTGAGGCCGACGAATGCCTGCCGATAGATGAAGTAGCTGACGAGATCCGTCGCCTGGCCGGGGCCGCCGCGGGTCATGATGTAGATCAGATCGTAGGTCCGCACGGCGAAGATCAGGCGGATCAGGAGCGTCACCATGATCACCGGCCGCATCAGTGGCAGGGTGACGAAGACGAAGGTCTGGAGCGTCGAGGCGCCCTCCATGCGCGCCGCCTCGTACGGCTCGCGCGGCAGCGCCGAGAGCCCGGCGAGCAGCAGGATCACCATGAACGAGACCTGGTGCCACATGTCGACCATGACGATGGTCCAGAACGCGTTCGCGGGATCGCCCAGCCAGTTGACGGCGCCGATGCCGACAAGGCTCAGGAGATAGTTCACGATCCCCAGCACCGGGTGCAGGAACATCCGCCAGATCAGCCCGACCACGACCGGGTTCATGAGCAGCGGGAAGAGCAGGATCAGGTAGTAGACGTTCTTGCCGCGCTCGACCGTGTTCAGCATCAGCGCGATGGTGAAGCCGAGCAGGAACTCGAGGATTACGACCGCGGCGACGAACCGGAGCGTGACCCAGAGCGAGTGCCGGAACTCCTGGTTTTGCAGCGCCCGCTCGTAATGCGCCACGCCCACGAAGTCGTCGTGGACCGGATGCATGAGCGTGTAATTGAAGGCGCTCGTGAACAGGGCGAAGACGAGCGGGAACAGGATGACCGCGAGCAGCGCGAACAGGCTGGGCGCGGCCAGCACCCAGCCGAAGCCGCGATCGCGGCCGGCGATCGCACCCTGTGCCGCGGCTGCGGCCATCCTGTTGCCTGCGCCCGCACCGCGCGCTCAGTCCTTGAGCTTGTCGTCCTGGCGCAGGAGCTCGGCGAACTCCTCGTTCACCGTCGCCAGCGCCGCGTCGGGCTCCTTGCCGCCGGTGACGGCCAGGGACAGCTCGCGGCCCAGCACCTCGACGAACTGCGGCGTCTGGGTGAAGACCGGGAAGTTGCGCGAGGTCTCGAGCAGGTGGCGCAGCGCCGGGTAGTACTCGTAAGTGGCGAGCAGCTCCTCGTCCTCGAACACGTCGACCCGGGTCGGCGAGCCGCCGAGCAGCGCCCGCTTCTTCGCGATCTCCGGGCTCTCGATCCACTTGAGGAACTCCCAGGCCGCGTCCGGGTCCGGGCTCGATTTCGGGATCGCCCAGCCCCAGGCACCGTTCAGGCCGCCGTTCGGCACGGCCGCGATCTCCATCAGGCCCACCACCGCGGACTGCGAGGGGTCGTCGTAGGCGGTGCGGAACATATTGTAGGTGATGTAGCTGTAGGCCTTGCCCTGGGCCGCGACGTTGAAGGCCTCGTCGAAGCCGAAGCTCGCGGCACCCGGCGGGCCGTACTCGCTCAGGTTGGTCCGGTAGTCCTCGAGCGCCTGGGCCGCCTCGGGCGTGTCCAGCATCGGCTGCCAGGTCTCCTCGTCATAGTATTGGCCGCCGTTGGCATAGAGGTAGTTCGACCACTCCATGGCGATCGGGTCGGGCCGCAGCCCCTGGTTGACCACGCCCCAGAAGTCGGTCTGGCCGTCGCCGTCGGTATCGCGCGTGAAGAACTCGACCTGCTTCAGGTACTCGTCCCAGGTCTCGGGCACGCGCAGCTCGATCCCGTACTCCTCCTGGAAGGCCGCCTGCTCCTGCGGGTCGTCGATCAGGTCCTCGCGGTAGGTGAGGCCCATGGCGTAGTTGTAGAACGGCAGCATGTAGGTGACGCCGTCGACCTGGCCGACGAGGTTCATGAGCGAATCGAAGTAGACCGAGGTATCGAAGCCGTCCGCCTCGATCCGGTCGTCGAGCGGCAGCAGCCAGCCCGCCTTGGTGAACTCGCCGACCCAGTAGAAATCGACGACGATGACGTCGTAGCTGCCGGTCGGCGAGACCAGCTGCGGCACGAGCTTGGTGTGCATCTCGGCGTAGTTGACGACCTCGAGCTCGACATTGATGCCCGTGGCCTCCTCGAACTCCGGCAGCACCTCCTGGACGAAGCGCGTGTCGGGCACGCT
>CAZXYL010000815.1:0-2478 GCA_964644915.1 uncultured Geminicoccaceae bacterium | reverse complement strand
CGACCACGAGCCCGGCGTTCTCGCCCGCGAAGTCGTCGGGATGATCTCCTCGCGAAGCGCTTTGTACTGCAGGACCCGCAGATCCTCCGGTGCACGTTCCGTCTCGCGCGAGTTGCCCGCCGGCATGGCTGACATGGTTCGCACCTCCTGCTATGCCAGCGAGACCGGTTCCCTGGCGCGGCGTCGGCCATCACGACGCTTTGGTCGGGCGCGGACGGGTGATGATGCGCCGGTCCGCGATGCGCCGCGTGCAGTGCACCGCATCGAGGTATTCGAGCAGCGGGATGCTGAACTTGCGCGAGATGCCGAGCACCCGGCCCGCCTCGCCGACCAGGAAGCCCTCCGGCGCGGCAAGCTGCTCCTCGAGGGTCCGGCGAGCATAAATGATCGCGTCCCGATGAAAGACGATCTCGCGCTTCTGCACCCGATCCAAGGTGGTGACCAGCACGCCGCTGCGCACCAGATCGCGTAGCGCCCGCGCCCGGCGCGGGTCGCGGCCGATCACCTCGGCCACGTCCGGCGGGGCCAGCCCGGCCTGCCGGAACAGCTGCTCGATCCCGCTCGCCAGCGCGGCGGTCCGATCGGGAGATGGCTCGGCAGGCCGGAAGCCCCTCCGGCGGACGACGCCCTGGTCCTGCACGATCGCGCCGCGCGCTGCCAGTCTCGTGAGGATTCCCTCGCAGACGCCCGCCGGCACCGATTCCGGCAGCGCGCCTCGCAGGGCGTGCTTCGCCATGCCGCGCACCCTCGGATGCTGCCGGTGCAGCCGGTCGAGATGAGCGAGCAGCGCGTTTTCGAGGTCGGCGCAGCTCGTGCGGTCCAGAATCGTGCCGTCGTGGAAGATTTCGGCGCGGGCGGCCGCCAGCCACGGCCGCAGCCGCCCGGGCGCGAAGCCCACGAGGCAACCGAGCTCGTTCAGCGCGCAGCCTCGATCGCCGGCGCTGCGCAGGACGGCCGCCAGGGCGGCGGGCGGATGCTCCTGCCCGATCTCCCGCAGCCACGACGTCACGGCCGCATCCAGCCGCCGGCGCCGGTGGGCGGTGGGCGCGATGATCTGCCCGCCGCCGACGGTGCGTGCGGGCGAGGACGTGCGGATGACGAACGGATCGCGCGCCGGCGCCGCGACCGGCTCGGCGCAGTGCAGCTGCACGAGCGCCTGATCGCCCGGCTCCAGCCGGTCGCGATCGAGCAGGCGCACGCGGGCGGCGACCTCGCAGGTGCCGAGCAGGAGCCGCACAAGGCGATGGTTCTCCAAGGGCCGTCCGGCGCTCGCGAGCAGCTCCAGGCGCGCGTCCAGCCACTCGACGGCCCCCAACGCGCCAGGCGTGCTCAAGGCGTGGCCGCGGCGCAGCTCCGCCCGGTCCACCCCCCGCAAATTGACCGCGACCCGCCGCCCAGGGCCGACCGCCTCGACCGGCCGGTTGTGCACCTGCAGACCGCGCACCCGGGCGCGCAGCCCGCCCGGCACCACCTCGACCTCGTCGCCGACCGCGATCGGCCCGCGCCGGAGCGTGCCGGTCACGACCGTGCCGAAGCCCGCCGCCGTGAACACGCGATCGATCGGCAGATGGCAGAAGCCGTGATCGAGTCGTTCCGACGGGTCGGTCAGGAGCGTGGCAAGGCGGGCCTCGAGGATCTCCAGGCCCATGCCGCTGACCGCCGACGTGAACACTTGCGGTGCATTTATGATGCCGTTGGCCGCCGCCAGCGCCGCCGCCTCGCCAGCGACCCGCCCGGCCTGATCGGGAGATGCCGCATCGCATTTGGTGATGGCGATGATGCCGCGCCGCACCCCGATCAGCCGCGCGACCTCGAGGTGCTCGACCGTCTGCGGCTTGATACCTTCGTTCGCCGCCACGACCAGAAGCGCCGCCTCGATCCCGGTCGCCCCTGAGATCATGGTGCGCAGGAAGCGCTCGTGCCCGGGCATGTCGATCAGGTCGATCTCGCCGTCGTGGCCCGGCTTGAGATGCGAGAACCCCAGGACGATCGAGAGGCCGCGCTCCTTTTCCTCCTTCAGCCGGTCGGTATCGATCCCGGTGAGCGCCTTCACCAGCGCGGTCTTGCCGTGATCGACATGGCCGATCACGCCCGCGAGCAGGGTTCTCACGCGAGCACCCCGCGCAGAGCCTGGGCGATCTCGGCGACCTCCGGGTCCGTGACCGTGCGCATGTCCAGCACCAGCCGGTCGTCCGTGATGCGCCCGACGACCGCCGGGCGATGCGCGCGCAGGCGGCGCGCCAGCTCATCGACGCCAAGCCGGTCCACGCGCACCCGGACCAGCCGGCTCGGGATCGCAGCCTCGGGGAGCGAGCCCCCGCCCGCATAGCCCGTGCCTTCGGCAACGCTCACCGCAATCCCGTCCATCGCGGCGAGCATCTCGCGAAGCCGCTCGGCGCGCGCCTGCAACGCGCCTTCGTCCTGGACGAGCATGGCGAGCACCGGCAACGAGCCGGGCAACCGGTCGAGATCGCGGTA
>CAZXYL010000814.1:0-10978 GCA_964644915.1 uncultured Geminicoccaceae bacterium | reverse complement strand
GTGGACGGCGGGGATCTCCTCCGGATCGATCAGATCCTGCGCGCCGGTGGCCCGCTGGTCCGAGGCGGCGGTCTCGCTCGCGGCGGGCACCCCGGCCGTACCGACCAGAGCCAGGACGAGGCTGCCGAGCAGCCAGCCGATCCCTTTGTGCATTGCGCTCTCCCTTGTCCCCTGGCGCTAATGTAGCGGCTTAGGCGCGCGATGCCAGCGTCGCGGCGATGTCGGTGCGATAGGCCTGGATCGCCGGGATCAGGGCGGCGAGGAGGCCGACGCCGAGCGCCAGCGCCACCAGATAAAGCTCCTCGGTGCGCCACGCCAGGCCCGTGAGCCCCATGTCGCGTCCCGCCGGCAGCAGCCGGCCGAGCAGCTCAGCAACGCCATGGCCGAGCAGCAGCCCGAAGAGGGCGCCGCCGGCCGCCAGGATCAGGCCTTCGAGCAGCGGCTCCGCGAACAGCGTGCGCCGCGACGCCCCGAGCGTGCGCATCACCGCCAGGTCGTAGCGGCGCTCCTGCATCGCGTTGGACAGCGCGATCAGGACGCCAAGCCCGGCGCTCGCCACCAGCAGCAGGCCGAAGGCGCGCACCATGTCGAGCCCGATGCCGATCAGCACCAGCAGACGCGCCGATTCCAGGGCGGGCGAGGCCGCTTGGAGCGCGCTCTCCTGGTTGACCAGGCGCGGCAGCTGGACGGCGCCGAGCGGCGAGCGGTAGCGGAGCAGGAGCGCGGTGATCTCGAGCGGGCGTTCCGTGCCGCCCGGCCCGAGGGCGGGCGGGTGCTCATCGTCATGCTCATGCTCCTCGTCGTCGTGCTCATGCTCCTCGTCGTGCCCGTCGTGCTCATGCTCCTCGTGCGCGATGCCGTGCGCCTCCCAGACGCTCTCGATCGCGGTCAGGATCAGGCGGTCGAGGACGCTGGCGCTCGGCTCCAGAATGCCGACGACGGTGTAGGGATGCTCCTCGTGCGCCGGGCCGCCACCGGCCAGACCATGAGAGCCGACGAACCGGTCGCCGAGAGCGAGGCCGGTGCGGCGCGCAACGGCGGCGCCGAGCGTCGCCTCGAACGGCGCCTGCCACAGACGGCCTGCGCCGAGCTCCGCGCCATAGTGCTCCGCATAGCCGTGCTCGGTGCCGACGATCCGGAAGCCGGCCACGTTGTCGCCGAGCGCGAGCGGGATCGTGGCCTCGACCAGCGGGTGCTCGCCCCAGCGCCGCGCCTCCTCGAGGGCGATGTTCCCGGTCGGGAAATCGATGTGATAGATGCTGGACAGGATCAGCTGCAGCGGGCTGCCCTTCGCCCCGATCACCAGATCGATGCCGCGGGCGTCGCGCACCAGGCGCTCCTCCAGCTGCGCGCTGAACAGGATCAGGAGCACGATGGTCGCGACGCCGAGCGCCAGCAGCAGGATGTTGAGCGCCGCGTTCAGCGCGCGGGCGCGCAGATAAGCGAGGCTGAGCGCGAACAGGTTCACGGGCCCTCGAGCTCCAGCCGCTGAGCGAAGTGCGGCTCGAGGCGCCTGTCGTGGGTCGCGATCACGAGCGTCGCCCCCGTGGCCTCGGCCTGCGCCCTGAGCAGCGCCAGCACCACGCCGCAGTTGCCATCGTCGAGCGCCGAGGTCGGCTCGTCGGCGAGGATCAGCGCCGGCCGGTTGAGCACCGCGCGCGCGATCGCGAGCCGCTGCCGCTCCCCCTGGCTCAGCTCGTGGGGCCTGCGCTGCGCGAGCCCGGCAAGACCGAGCTCGTCCAGCAGCGCCTCGATGCGCTCGGGATCCTTCGGCAGCCCGGCGAGCGAACGGGCGAGACGGAGATTGTCGCGCGCGTCAAGGGCCCCGATCAGGTGCAGGTTCTGCAGCACGATGCCGATCTTCTGGCCCCGGAACGCGTCCAGCTGCGCCGGGCGGAGCGCGCCGAGCTCCTGCCCGGCGATCGCGATCCGGCCGCGGGTGGGCCGGAGCAGCCCTGCCAGCAGGTGCAGAAGCGTGCTCTTGCCGCTGCCGGACGGGCCCAGCACGAGGCAGTGCCGGCCCGCCTCGACCGACCAGGCCGCGACGCGCAGCACCGTGCGCGCGCCGAACGTCTGCACGAGATCCTGCACCAGGACCACGGGCGGGCCCGCCCGCGGCTCGGTCTGCGCCCTGCTCGCGCGCGGCTCGCGCGCCTGTGAGATCGCCACCATCCAGCCTCCTCGGCCCACCGCGCAGTAGAGAGCGCCGCAAGGGCCGAGGCAAGGCCGCGAGGGCCGGGTGGCGCGAGCGCTTGGAACGGTTTCGCGGCAGCGTCGATTACCTCGGCTGGCGCGCGGGTGCCACTATCGCGGCACGAGCAGGCGGGCTATCTGGAGACCTGTTGGAGGGCGAGATCTCGATGGCCAGGACGGACCCGTAGGCGGAGCGCATGAAAATCACGATCGACATCGACTGCACCCCCGAAGAAGCCCGGGCGTTTCTGGGCCTGCCCAACGTCGAGCCGATGCAGGACGCCCTGGTCGCGAAGATGCAGGAGCGGCTGACGTCCTACATCGACGACATGGACCCCGAGGCCCTGATGCGCGTCTGGCTGCCGAGCGGGCTCAAGGGGCTGGGCGAGCTGCAGGAGCGGTTCTGGAGCCAGTTCATGAGCGGCATGACCGGCGCCGCCGCCGGCGCCAAGCCGGGCAAGGACGACAGGAAGAAGTGACGTCGGCTCAGCCCGTGGGCAGGCGGTAGTCCCGGTACTCCTCCCGGAGCGTCGTCTTCTGGATCTTGCCGGTCGCGGTATGCGGCAGCTGGTCCACGAACACGATGTCGTCGGGCAGCCACCACTTCGCGACCTTGTCGCCCAAAAAGCGCAGGAGCTCGGCCTGGTCCACCGTGCTACCCGGCCGCCGCACCGCGAGGAGCAGCGGCCGCTCGCCCCATTTCTCGTGCCTGACCCCGATGACCGCCGCCTCGGCGACCCCCGGGTGGCCGACGGCCGCGTTCTCGAGATCGATCGAGCTGATCCACTCGCCGCCGGAGCGGATCACGTCCTTGGCCCGGTCCGTGATGCGCATGAAGCCGTCGGGCTCGATCGTGACGACATCGCCGGTGCAGAACCAGCCCTCGTCGTCGAACGCCTCGCGGCTCGCCTCCTCATCGTTGAAATAGGCCGACGCGATCCAGGGGCCGCGGACATAGAGGACTCCGGATGCCTTGCCGTCATGCGGCAGCCGCCGGCCGTGCTCGTCGACCACCTTGAAGTCGACGCCCCAGATCGCGTGGCCCTGCTTGACCTTGATCCGGTGCCGCTCCTCCACCGGCAGCTTCTTCATCGCCGGGGTGAGCGAGCAGATGGCGCCGACCGGGCTCATCTCGGTCATGCCCCAGCCGTGCTTCACCTCGATGCCGTAGTCGTTCTCGAAGGTGCGGATCATCGACGCGGGTGCAGCGGCGCCGCCGATGACGACGCTCTTCAGGGATGACAGCCGCGCCCCGGTCTGCCTGAGGTGCTCGAGCAGGCCGAACCAGATCGTCGGCACGCCCGCGGAAAAGGTGACCTGCTCGCGCTCGAACAGATCGTACAGGCTGGCGCCGTCGAGCCGGGGCCCCGGCATGACCATCTTCGCCCCGACCAGAGGGCAGGCGAAAGGCAGGCCCCAGGCATTGACGTGGAACATCGGCACCGCGGAGACGACGGTCTGCTCGGCGCTCAGGTCGATACCGTCGGGCAGCGCGATCGCGAGGCAGTGGAGGACCGTCGAGCGATGGCTGTAGAGGGCCCCTTTCGGGGTACCCGTCGTGCCCGACGTATAGCAGAGGCCGGCCGCCGTGTTCTCGTCGAAGACCGGCCAGTCCAGCTCGTCCGAATGACCGGCGATCAGGTCCTCGTAGCTGGCGAGGTCGGGGAGCCCGCTCGCCGGCAGGTGCCCGGGATCGGTCAGGACGAAGATCCGCTCGAGCGTCTTCAGCGCGGGGGCGAGCTTGTCGACCAGCGGCAGGAACATCGGGTCCGTGAACAGATAGCGGTCCTCGGCATGGTTCACGATGTAAGCGATCTGCTCGGGAAACAGGCGCGGGTTGATCGTGTGGCAGACGGCGCCGATGCCCGCTATGCCGTAGTACAGCTCGAAGTGCCGGAAATCGTTCCAGGCGAGCGTGGCGATGCGATCGCCCGCCCGCACCCCGAGCTCGTCACGAAGCGCGTTGGCCAGGCGCTTGGCGCGGCGCCGCAGCAGGGCATAGGTGGTGCGGTGCTCCGGCTGGTCCGCCGTGCGCGACACCATCTCGGTCGTGCCGTGGTAGTCGGCCGCGTAGTCCAGGATCGACGAGATCCGAAGCGGCCGGTCCATCATCAAGCCGCGCAAGGCCGGTCTCCCGCTTGACGTTGAGCCTGAAGCCGGCGCGGCCGGACCTGCTCTCGACCGCGCCGAAGCCCGGTCAGAGCCGCACGCTGCCCTGCGGCGACGTGAAAGTCGCGGCCGAGCTCCAGTCGAGCCAGTTGAGGAAGACGGCGGCGATCACGGCGATCAGGACCGCGGCGAGCACGCCCGACCAGAATGCTTTCATCTTGGCATCCCCGATTGAACTTTCGGCCCAAGCTAGCGCGAAGCGCGAGTTGGGCAAGCTCAATCTTGCCGGTCGGGGACCGTCACCCGCTTGAGGTAATCGATCAGCTGCTCGCGGTCGTCGTCGTTCGGCATGCGCTGCAGCGGCATCTTCGAGCCCGGCACGAGCTGGTCGGGGCCGATCTCGAACAGCCGGCTCACCGTCTCCTCGGTCCAGACCAGATCGCTCTCCCGCAAGGCGCTCGAGTAGCTGTAGCCCGGCAGGGTTCCGGCGGTGCGCCCGAACAGGTGGTGAAGCGTCGGGCCGGCGCGATGGCCACCGTCGGGGGTCACCGTATGGCAGGCGGCACAGGCCCGGAACAGCTCGGCACCCCGGCTGCCGTCGTCGACGTCGACCTCGGTGAGCGCGGCGACCCGCGGCCCCGGCGAGGCGGTCGTCGTCTCGTCCTCCGGCTCCTGGTCCAGGTCGTAGGTCACCACGAGCCCGTCCGCGCCGCCCGAGAGCAGCGTCTCGCCATCCGGCGTGAACGCCACCGACCACACGGCGCCGTGATGACGATCGTAGACGCGCAGCCGGTCGCCGTCGCCGCGCCGCCAGACCCGCACCGTGCCGTCCACGCCACCGGAAGCGACGAGCTCGCCGTCGGGCGAGAGCGCGACCGCGAGCACCGGGCCCTCGTGGCCGAACAGCGTCGTGCCGGCCTCCGCGGTCTCCAGATCCCAGATCTGGACCGTCTCGTCGATCGAGGCGGTGACGCCGCCCTGCCCGTCGGGCGCCAGATCGATCGAGGTCACCGCGAAATCGTGGCCGTTCAGGACCATGAGCTGCGTGCCGTCCTCGACCCGCCACTCGATGACGTTGCCGTCCGATGCGCCCGCGAACAGGCGCTGGCCGTCGGGTGTGAACCGGACGGTGTTCAGATTGTCGCTGCCCCGCAGCTGGTGCAGCTGCTCGCGCGCATCCAGATCCCAGATCCGCACCGTCCCATCCCAACCGGCGGATGCGCCCAGGCGCCCGTCCGGGGAGACGGCGATCGCCGTGACCTTGCCTTCGTGCCCGGGGAGGCGCGCGATCAGCTCGTGTGCGCGCAGGTCCCACAGCCCGACCGTGCCGTCGTCGCTCGCGGAAAGCGCGCGATCGTCGGCCAGAAAGGCCACATCGTTCACCGCCGCGTCGTGGCCGTACAGATGCGCCTGCACCGTCTGATCGGGCAGCGACCAGAGGATGATGCTGTAATCGAAGCTCGCGGTCAGCGCCTGCGTGCCGTCGGCCGAGACCGCGACTCCCTTGACCGGCCCGCCGTGCTCGTCGAGCGCGGCCTCGGCACTCGCGGCGGTCAAGCCGAGCAGCGCGAGCAGCAGAGCGAGGCCGGGGCGATGCGGCATTGCGAGTGACCGACGGTGCGTTTCCCTAACGATACGTTCGCCGGCGGATCTCGAGTCCCTCGTTCGGCAGCCCGTCCGACCCTGGCGAAAGGCTGTGGCTCAGGCCCGCTGAGACGGGCGCCTGCCCGAGGATATCGCCGCTGACCGGATCCACCAGCACCACGCTAACCATGAACGCGTCATTGAAGTTCCCGGGTGGCGCCATCACCCGCACGGCAAAGACCTGCTGCCCCTCCACCTCCACCGTTTCGACATCCAGCACGTCCATGCCCAGGCGCTCCCCGATCTCGCGGCGCACCTGTTCGGCTTCGTCGCCTTCGGCATCGTCTGTGACCGCCGCCCGGACCGTGTCCAGGCGCTGCAGCACCTCCAGGCGGCGGATCTCCCGGATCAGGTCGTCGGCTCCGGTCGGCGCCGCGCCTGCCTCGGGTGCGGCCTCCTGGGTTCTGCCATCCGCTGCCGGCCACGCCAGCGCCGCCAGCAGCAGGAGCCCGAGCGCGCGTACGCCCGCATGCATGGGACCATCCTCCGGCTCAGTCGTCGCCGCCGGCGAGCCGGCCCTTCCGCTCGAGGTCGCGCACCCAGACCTCGTGGTGCTCGCGCGCCCAGTTCTCGTCCACCTGGCCCGAGCCCATGGCATCGAAGGCGCCCTCCATCCCGAGCGTGCCGATGTAGATGTGGCCGATGATGACGATGGTCAGGAACAGGCCCAGAATGGCATGCCAGACCTGAGCCAGCTGCATCTCCTGGGTGAGCGAGAGCTGGGGCGGCAGATTCGTGCCGAACAGCCAGTTGAACCACCCGAAGGTCGGGCCGAACGCCTCGATCTGGAACGGGAACATGAGCATGAGGCCCGAGAAGCTCACCGAGATCCCGCCCAGCACCACGAGCCAGAAGAGGATCTTCTGGCCGGCGTTGAACTTGGCCGCCGGCGCGTGCGCGCCCTTCCAGAACATGCCGCCGCCCTTGGCGAGCCAGACGAAGTCGTGGCGGTTCGGGAAGTTGTGCCGGATCCAGAGCACGACCATCATGAGCAGGCCGAGCATGAATCCGAACGCCAGATAGTTGTGCGCATACTTGCCCGCGAGCGTGAGCCAGGAGAAGGCGCTGGCGCCGATCACCGGCAGCAGGACGTAGCGGCCGTAGAGCATGTTGAGGCCGGTCAGCGCCAGGACCACGAAGCAGGTGGCGGTGAGCCAGTGCGTGAACCGCTCGACGAAGCCGAAGCGCGTGATGGTGTGACCGCTGCGCCCGCGCTCGATCCGGATCCGCCCGCGGATCGCGAAGAACAGCGCCAGCAGCGCGACGATGCCGAGCATCGCCCAGACGCCATAGGTCGAGAGCGGTCCGTTGCGGAAGGCGCGCCAGCCCTCGCCCTCGGACTGGATCAGCTGGCCGGCGCGTGGATCCGGCTGCGCCACCGTCCCCTGCTCGCCCTCACGGATCGCCCGCCAGAAGTCCGACTGGCTGCTGCCGCCGAGCGTGCCCCCCGGCACCTGCCCTTCATCCTGCGCCAGCGCCGGCGGCGCATAGCTGGTGGTCAGCATGCCCGCGCCGATCACCACGGCCAGGACCAGCGCCAGACGGCCGAGCCGTTGCCCCCAGACTGTCATCGACCCGCCTCCTCGCATCACATCCGCTGATAACCGGCCCGATAGCGCAGCTCGTCGACCTGCTCCGGCGTGAGCGGCGCGTCCTCGCGGCCCTGATACACGCCTTTCTCGTGCAGGAAGATGCGGTTCTGCTCCTCCTCGCGGCAGCCCTGTAGCCCGCCGCTGAGCGCCAGCGCACCGAACAACACCAGGAGCCAGCGCCCGCTCGATCGCTTCTCGACCATCCATCCCGCCCCCCGAGGCGACAGCCCCTGCGTCCACCCGGGCGTTTCCCGCTCGTTGGCATGGCAGGGTAAGTGTTTGTCGCATTGCCGTAAAGTCCGCCGGTATCGGTTCGCGTCGAAAGGGAGCGGCGCCGCCGCTGATTGCGCGAGCCCCAAAAGGGAATGAACGAGCAAGGCTCACTGTTCGTGTAGCAGGGAGGCGGCGTGGTCCAAGGCTGCGTCGCCTGCCCCGGCAGGACTCAGCAGCAGGAGCCGGCGCGGTGCACTCCGTGCGACGGGTTTCTGCACAGCGGGAGAGAAACGATGCGGCGATTGAGCCTGATTGCAGCGAGCATCTTTGCGGCCCTGTTCCTCATGGCGTGCGAGGACCCGGGGGGTGAGCCCGGCGCGCCGCCGCCGGCTGCGCCCGAGCAGGCACCTCCGGCGGCGCAGTAACGCCGCGACCTCGACCAACGACGCCTCATACGCGGCGGGCGCGATACCCGTGAGCCCGGGTCGCGTCCGCTGCGGTCGGGGCGGGTTCAGGCGGCGCCGGTCTGCCTGAGGATGCCCCGGTAGATCTCGTCGTCGCCGACCACGCCGACCAGCCGGCCGTCGTCGACCAGGAGCACCGGTGCGCCGGTCTTCTGCCGAATCTCGACCGCCGCCTTCATCTTGATGTCGGGCGGGGCGAGCACCACGCAGCCGGGGTCGAGCTCTGTGACGTGCGGGTTGTAAGAGACCAGGCGGCCCGGGCGGTCGCCGATCATCACCGAATGCGGCGCCGCCGCGTCGTCCAGCGTGAGCAGATAGTCGCCCGCACCGTCCAGGACGAGCTCGCCGTTGTCCCGGCGCAGCGCGGCCGCGGGCGTCATCAGCGAGCCGCCGGTGAGCACGTTGAGCGGGTTCATGTGCGCGACGAAGTCCGCGACGTACTCGGACGCGGGCGAGAGCACGATCTCCTCCGGCACGCCGTACTGCACGATCCGGGCGCTCTCCATGATCGCGATGTGGGTGCCGAGCTTCATCGCCTCGTCGAGGTCGTGGCTGACGAAGATGATCGTCTTCCTGAGCGTGCGCTGCAGCTCCAGGAGCTCGTCCTGCAGCCGGTTGCGGATCAGAGGGTCGAGCGCCGAGAACGGCTCGTCCATGAGCAGGATGTCGGCATCGGTCGCGAACGCGCGCGCGAGGCCGACGCGCTGCTGCATGCCGCCCGAGAGCTCGTGCGCGTATTTGTCCTTCCAGGCGCCGAGGTTCACCATCTCGAGCTTCTGCGCGACCACCTTCGCGCGCTCGGCGCGCGACATGCCGCGCAGCTCGAGCCCGAAGCCCACGTTCTCCGCCACCGTCCGCCAGGGCAGCAGAGCGAACTGCTGGAAGACCATGGCGATGCGCGTGGTGCGCAGGCGACGGAGCGTTGCCGCATCGCAGCGGGCGACGTCGACCGGCCCGCCCGCGTCCGCGACCAGGACCTCGCCGCGAGTGGCGCGATTGAGCCGGTTGACGCAGCGGAGCAGCGTGGACTTGCCGGAGCCCGAGAGCCCCATCAGCACGCAGATCTCGCCCTCCTCGATGGCGATCGAGGCGTCCGCCACGCCGACGACCTGCCCCGTCTCCTCCAGGATCTCGTCGCGGCTCCTGCCCTGGTCCGAGAGCGTGAGCGCGCGCTCCGGCTGATCGCCGAAAATCACGTCGACGTGGCGGAACTCGACCTCGGCCATGGGCTCAGGCATTGGTGCGCCCGCCCGCGCGCTGCTTGCACAGGCGATCGAGCAGGATCGCGACCAGCACGATCGCGAGCCCGGCCTCGAAGCCCTGGGCGATGTTGACCGTGTTCAGCGCGCGCACCACCGGTCGGCCGAGCCCGCCGGCGCCGACCAGGGCCGCGATCACCACCATCGAGAGCGAGAGCATGATGCACTGGGTGAGGCCGGCCATGATCGTCGGCATGGCGTGCGGCAGCTCGACCTTCCAGAGCAGCTGCCGGCGGGTGGCGCCGAACGCCTCGCCCGCCTCGAGCAGGGGCTTGGGCGCCGAGGCGATGCCGAGATGCGTGAGCCGGATCGGCGCCGGGATGGCGAAGATCACGGTGGCGACCAGGCCCGGCACCACGCCGAGCCCGAACAGGATCAAAGCCGGGATCAGGTAGACGAAGGTCGGGATCGTCTGCATCAGATCCAGGATCGGCCGGATCGCGGTGTAGAGCCAGGGCCGGTGCGCCGCCGCGATCCCGACCGGCACGCCCACCAGCATGCAGACCAGCGTCGCGAACACGACCAGCGAGAGCGTCTCGATCGTCTCCTTCCAATAGCCCAGGTTGATCACCAGGAGGAGCGAGAACGTGACGAACGCGAGCAGCCAGACCGAGCGGTGCAGCCAGTAGGCGAGGCCCGCGAACAGCGCGATCAGGGCGAGCGGCGGCACCCAGAGCATGAGCGCGGTCAGGTTGCCGATCATGAACCCCAGGACCTCGGAGGTGAAGTCGAACAGCCAGGCGGCGTGGGTGTTCAAAAGATCGACGAACGCGCTCATCCAGCTCCCGAGCGGGATCTTGTAGCCGGTGAACCAGGACTCCATGGCCGCGCTCCCCTCGCTGAGCCACAGGCATCAGAGCTCGTGCATTCTGTCACTGCCGGGCTCCCTCCCGCAATCCAACTTGACGACCGTCCGACCGGGCCGGAATTTGGAGGATCATCATTGATGGGCGAAGCCATCGCCACAGTCGGCATGAAGCCTTGCCACCCGGGGGAGTTCATCCGCGAGGAAATCCTCGACGAATTGGGGCTGTCGGTCGCACGCGCGGCAGAGGTTCTCGGCGTCCGCCGGGCGACCCTGTCGGATCTCGTGAACGGCAAAGCGGGGCTCTCGCCGGAGATGGCGCTCCGGATCGAGAAAGCGTTCGGCGTGTCGATGGACACGCTTTTGCGCATGCAGGCCTGGCACGACAGCTACGCCATGCGCCAGCGCGCCGACGAGATCCAGGTCAAGCGTTACGAGCCGGCCTGACGAAGACAGCTGGTCCGCCGATCATCGACGCCGCAGGCGGGCGGAGCGCTCGCGGTTCGCCCGCGACCGCGAGCCGCTAGCCCGGATTTCTCAGTGCGCCCAGACGGCGCGCATCACCAGTGGAGGAAGGTTCCACCCAGAGAGTTGTCGGTTGGGTTTGGTAGCTGGCAAGCGGCCCGGCTGGGTGACCGGCCGGGTTGAAGCCTTGCGACAAAGGCCGCCTTGGGCGGTTGAGCGATCCAGCGGGCCGTA
>CAZXYL010000813.1:0-1659 GCA_964644915.1 uncultured Geminicoccaceae bacterium | reverse complement strand
TCGATCACGTCGCACGCCGGGTAGACGACGCAGCCGATGCAGCGCTCGGGGCCGATCGTCTCCCAGAGCACGCCGCCAGGGTCGACGCTCTCGATGCGCCGGTTCCGCCAGGGGCCGTCCAGCTCGTAGAAGTACCAGAACGGCAGGCCGTTCATCGCCGTGACCACGGCCGTGTCCGGCCCGAGCAGCGGCGGCAGCCGCGGCGCGATCCTCGGCACCGCATTGGCCTTGAGCGCGAGGAACAGGTAATCGAGATGTCCGACCGCGGCCGGACCGTCGCTCACCTCGGGACGGGCGACCCGCTCCTCGCCGCCGATGCGCAGCCGCAGGCCGCGCTCGCGGATCGCCTGCAGCGTCTGCCCGCGCGCGATCACGACCACGTCCTGGCCCGCGCGCGCGAGCAGGGCCGCGAGGTAGCCGCCGATGGCCCCCGCGCCGAAAACACCGATCCTCACGACCCGAGCCCCAGGCGCTCGGCGAGCCCGATGCGCTGCAGCTTGCCGGTGAGCCCCTTGGGGATCTCGTCGACGAAGACCAGCTTGCGCGGCACCTTGAAGTCGGCGAGCCGCTTGGCCGCGAACTCCTTGAGCTCCCGCTCGCTCACCTCCTGGCCCTCGCGCAGGACGATCGCGGCCGCGACCTCCTCGCCGAGCACCGGATGCGGCATACCGAACGTGATCGCCTGAGCGACCGCCGGGTGATCGGAGAGCACGTTGTCGACCTCGAGGGGGGCCACCTTCTCGCCGCCGCGGTTGATGATCTCCTTGAGCCGCCCGGTGATGGTGAGATAGCCCGCCGGGTCCAGCACGCCCTGGTCGCCGGTGCGGAACCAGCCGTCGACGAAGGCGCTCTCGTTGGCCTCCGGGTTGTTCTGGTAGCCGCGCGTGACGCTGGGCCCGCGGATCACGACCTCGCCCTCTTCGCCCGGCCCGAGCAGCCGCCCGCCCGGGTCCATGACCCTGATCTCGAGGCCGGCGGCGATGCCCACCGTCCCGGGCTTGCGCGGTTCCGGCGGCAGCGGGTTGCTCGACATCTGATGCGAGGCCTCGGTCATGCCGTAGGATTCGATCACCGGGCCGCCGAAGGTCTTCTCCAGCTCGTGCAGCACCGCCGGCGGCAGGGACGCCGATGACGAGCGGATGAAGCGCAGCCTGGAGCGCTGGGCGATCTCGCGGTTGCGCGCGGCGCGGGCGAGGATCGCCTGGTGCATGGTCGGCACCGCCGTGTACCAGGTCGGCCGGAACTCGTCGAGCCAGGCGAAGAAGCGGAGCGCGTTGAAGCCGGGGGTGCACACGACGCTCGCCCCCGCCGCGAGCGTGGCCAGGACGGCCGCCATGAGCCCGTGGATGTGGAACAGCGGCATGACGTTGAGGCAGCGGTCCTCCGGCGTGAGTGCCAGCGTGCGGCGGATGCTCTCGGCCGAGCTGACGAGGTTCCGCTGGCTGAGCGGCACGATCTTCGGGCGCGAGGTCGTGCCCGAGGTGTGCAGGACGAGGGCTGTGTCCTCGGCCGTGCCGATGCCACCGTCCGCTGCCCTGGCCTCCTCGGCCCGCTCACCCGGATACAGGCGGAAGGCGCCGGCCGCAGCGTCGTCCGGCTGCTCCAGCTCCAGGATCGCGATGCCGTGGCGGGCGGCGGCCGCGCGCGCCGCGGTGTCGG
>CAZXYL010000812.1:0-3693 GCA_964644915.1 uncultured Geminicoccaceae bacterium | reverse complement strand
CGGCCCGGGCGCGGGCGGCGGCGCGACCGAGCCAGAGCTGGCCGAGGGCGAACATCGCGAGGCCGGTCAGGATGCCGAGGCCGGGCGCGGCAAAAGGAGTGGTGCCGAAGAACGGCATCGGGATCGCGTTCTGGATCGCGGGCGTGCCCGGAAGGGCTGTCATGGTGAAGGTGAAGGCACCGAGCGCGATCGTGGCCGGGATCAGGCGCTTGGGGATGTCGGCGGCCCGGAACAGGGCGGCGGCGATCGGGAACACCGCGAACGCGACCACGAACAGCGAGACGCCGCCATAGGTCATGACGGCGCAGGACAGGACCACGGCCAGGATCGAGCGCGCATCGCCCAGCCGCTCGACGATCCAGGACGCCACCGCCTCGGCCGAGCCGCTGTCGTCCATGAGCTTGCCGAAGATGGCGCCGAGCAGGAACAGCGGGAAGTAGAGGACCATGAAGTCGCCGGCCTCGCGCATGAAGACCTGGGTGTAGCTCGCGAGGATCGGCGGCTGCCCGTCGAGGACGACCGCGAGCACGGCGAGCACTGGCGCCAGGATCAGGACGCTGATCCCCCGATAGGCGAGCCAGATCAGAAGCGCGAGCGCGAGGAGGATCCCGAGCAGGCCGATCATGCAGGCTGCCCCTGGTCGTCGAGCTCGGGCGGCCGGACGCTGTCCTCGAACAGGGCGGAGAGATCGAAGGTCGAGCGCCGTCCGAGGTCGTCGAAGTGGTGCTCGAGCCAGCGGTCGGCCACGCCGCGGCCGACATCGCGCAGATGCACGAGAAAGCGCCACTCGGCGTTCAGCTTGCTCGAGACCCGGAGCGCCTTCGCCTCCTCGTCGGCGTGGATGCGGTGGACGAGCATATCGCGGTAGCGCTCGCGCTCCAGGCCCTCGGCGTCGATCAGCTGCTTCAGCAGCACGATCGCGCGCAGCTCCTTGATCAGGCTGGCGTTGAAGGTGATCTCGTTCAGCCGGTTGTGGATGTCGCGCGCGGCCATCGGGATCTCGGCGCGCTCGAACGGGTTGATCTGGACGATGATCATGTCGCGCGCGTCGCACTCGTCGACCAGCGGGAACAGCGCCGGATTGCCCATGTAGCCGCCGTCCCAATAGGCCTCGCCGTCGATCTCGACCGCCTGGAACAGGAACGGCAGGCAGGCCGAGGCCATGACGGCGTCCACGGACAGGTGCGGCTGGCGGAACACCCGGGCGCGGCCGGTGCGCAGGTTGGTCGCCGTGACGAACACCTTGAGGCCGGGGCACCGGTTGACCCGCTCGAAATCGACCAGGCTCGCAAGCAGGTCGCGCAAGGGGTTGAGATTGAGCGGATTGAAGTCGTAGGGCGAGAACAGCCGGGTGAGGTGATCGAAGAGCAGATAGCTGGTCGAGCTGTCCAGGCTCCAGTTGCCGGTCAGGCGATCCCACAGGCTGCGCTGGATGGGCGAGAAGCGCGCCGCATCGCTCACGCCTCGCCAGAAGCCCTCGAGCGCCCGCCGGGCGCCTTCGGGGCCGCCCTTCTGCATGCCCTCGGCCAGCGCCACCGCGTTCATCGCACCGGCGCGCGTGCCGCTGATGCCTTCGATCTCGAGGCGCTCGTCCTCGAGCAGGCGATCGAGCACGCCCCAGGTGAGCGCGCCGTGCGCCCCGCCTCCCTGGAGCGCGAGCTCTATGGTCTTGCCCATCCTCGCCACCCCCGGTGGTGTTCCCTTCGCTTGCCAAAGTACGCCGAACGTCGTTTGTTCGTCACCTCGCCCCGCGCGCATCGGCGGAGCAGCACGTGGTCGAGCGTCGGCCCTTTTTGACCTTCATCACCCACGCCGTGCTGATCCTCGGCGTGCTCATCGTCGCGTTCCCGATCTATCTGACCTTCGTCGGCTCCACGCACACGCTGCAGGCGGTGACGCGCGCGCCGATGCCGATCTGGCCGGGCGACCGCTTTCTCGAGAACTATGCGCAGGCGCTGGGCGCGGGCGTCGCGAACGCCGGCGGCACGCCGGTCGGGCTGATGATGCTCAACAGCCTGGTCATGGCGCTGGTGATCGCGACCGGCAAGATCGCGATCTCGCTGCTCTCGGCGTTCGCCATCGTCTACTTCCGCTTCCCGTTCCGCATGCTGTGCTTTTGGACCATCTTCATCACGTTGATGCTGCCGGTCGAGGTGCGCATCCTGCCGACTTACGAGATCGCGGCCAACCTCGGGCTGCTCAACAGCTACACCGGCCTCACCCTGCCTTTGATCGCCTCGGCGACCGCGACCTTCCTGTTCCGCCAGTTCTTCATGACCGTGCCGCATGAGCTGGCCGAAGCCGCGCGCATCGACGGGGCGGGACCGCTCAAGTTCTTCTGGGACATGCTGCTGCCGCTCTCGCGCACCAACATCGCAGCCCTGTTCGTGATCCTCTTCATCTACGGCTGGAACCAGTATCTCTGGCCGCTCCTGATCACGACCGATGCCTCCATGACCACGATCGTGATCGGCATCAACCGGATGCTCGCGGTGGCCGACGCGCAGGCGCAGTGGCCGCTGATCATGGCCACGACCATGCTCGCGATGCTGCCGCCGGTCGCGATCGTGGTCCTGATGCAGCGCTGGTTCGTCAAGGGCCTGGTCGAGCCCGAGAAGTGAGATGGCCGCCGCTCACGCGACTTGCCGGCCGCCACTTTGGGCCCCATGATATACACTAAGCAAAGTATATCCAGGAGGAGGTCGGTCATGCAGGTGGCGAGATGGGGCAACAGCCTGGCCGTTCGCCTGCCCAAGGCGGTCGTCGAGGCGCTCGACCTGAAGGAAGGCGACGAGATCGATATCGTGGTCGTCGGCACCCGGCGCTTCGAGATCGCGCGCGACCGGAGCCGTGAGGAGGCGCTTGCCCTTCTGAAGACGCTCAAGCGCCCTCTGCCCAAGGGCTTCAAGTTCGATCGAAACGAGGCGAATGACCGCTAAGCCATTCCTCGACACCAATGTTCTCATCTACGCCTTTGCGGCCGATGATCCGCGCAGCGAGAGGGCCGAGGCGCTGGTCGCGGCCGGCGGCGTGATCAGCGTTCAGGTCCTGAACGAATTCGTCAATGTGTCGCGACGCAAGCTCGCTCGCCAATGGCCGGAGATCGAAAGCCAGATCCGGGTCCTGCGCACGCTCCTCGACCCTCCCATCCCCCTGACGGTCGATCTTCATGACACAGCACTCGCACACGCGCGCGATCACAACCTGGCGTTCTACGACGCGCTCATCGTCGCGGCGGCAGGTCATGCCGGCTGCAGCATTCTCTTCACCGAGGACATGCACGACGGACAGGCCTTGGGTAAGCTGACCATCCGCAACCCGTTCGTCTGACCGGGCTGGATTGCCGGTTGCGGTCCGGGGCAGGTTCGGGGTCGAATGGGCGGAGCCTCCCGAGGAGCAGACCCATGGTCATCGCCAACGAGCCGCTCGATGTCGAGCACCCGCAGTTCGCAGCCCTGCGGACGGGCGCCGCCGAGCCCGATGCCGGTTGAGAAAGCGAGCGGGAAGAGCCATGGGCCGGGTCGCGATCGAGGCGGTGCACAAGAGCTTCGGCCGGTTCGAGGTGCTGAAGGGCATCACCACCGAAGTCGAGCACGGCGAGCTGCGGGTCATCCTCGGACCCTCCGGCTGTGGCAAGTCGACCCTGCTGCGCCTGATCGCCGGGCTCGAGGAGATCACGGCCGGCACGATCCG
>CAZXYL010000811.1:0-1882 GCA_964644915.1 uncultured Geminicoccaceae bacterium | reverse complement strand
TAGTCCTTGGCGACCTCGCGCGCCGCGCGCTCGACCCCGAACACCTCGCCCACGATCAGCTGCTTGCCGGCCTCGGCGTACTCGCGCATGACGCGCTCGTAATCGGTGTTGGCGACGTTCTCCGACCAGACGTAGGTGATGTCGCCGCGCTCCTCGGCGGCACGCAGCGCCTGGTGGATCCGGCTGACCCACTGCTGCTCCACCGGCACGGTGTAGATCGCCGCGACCTCGAGCGTCTCGGCGGCGGCCGGCTGCGCCGTGCCCGCCATCGCCAGCAGGCCGGCGCCGACCAGCGCCCGCCCGAACCCTCTCCGCGTCCAGCTCATTTCGCCCCCCCAGGTCAGGATCGGCGCCGGGTCGCCCGGCGCACCGCTTCGCCATGGCAAGCAACGTGCCACGGCCGCCGCAGCGAGAAAAGCCGGATCAAGCGCATCCGTCTGATGGTCCGCGCGACCAGCTCGGGCGACGCGAGCAGGCGCGGCCGCTGTACCGATACTACCTCCTGGATCACCGCCGCGAGCGCCTTCCCGGCGGTCCGCCGCGGGTCGAGGAAGCCCGGGAGGTACGAGCCCTTCCTGAGCTTGAGGATGTGCAGCTCGATCGTGCCGGCGCGGGTTTCCCGCCGATCGGGGTTGGGGCGCCGATCGGCTGATGGCGCTCGAAGTCGAGGGCCTGTGCGGCGCCGGCCATGGCGAGCGGACGCCGGCGCGCATCAACCAGCGCAACGGGTTTCGCGACCGGGTCTGGGACACCCGCGCCGGGACCATCGAGCTGCACATCCCCAAGCTCAGGAAAGGCTCGTACTTCCCGGGCTTCCTGGAGCCGCGGCGGACCGCCGAGAAGGCACTCGCGGCGGTGATCCAAGAGGCCGGAGCCTGCGCTCGGGCCGGCCTGCGGCCGGACCCGTGGGTGCAGGGCATCTCGACCCGCAGCGTCGACGAGCTGGTCAAAGCACTCGGTATGAGTGGCATCAGCAAGAGCCAGGTGTCGCGACTATGCGCCGAGATCGACCAGCGCGTGCAGGCCTTCCTGGAGCGCCCGATCGAAGGTGATTGGCCCTATCTGTGGATCGACGCCACCTACGTGAAGGTGCGCGAGGCCGGGCGCATCGTCTCGGTCGCGGTGATAATCGCGGTCGCCGTCAACACCGATGGTCGGCGCGAGGTCCTGGGCCTCGCGGTCGGCCCCTCGCCCTGCGGGGCTGTGGGGTCCCCGCACCCCACAGCAAGGCCGAGCCGTTCTGGACCACCTTCCTGCGCAGCCTCACCCGGCGCGGCCTGCGCGGCGTCCAGCTCGTGATCTCGGACGCGCACGAGGGGCTCAAGGCCGCCGTGGCGAAGGTGCTGCACGCGACCTGGCAGCGGTGCCGCATCCACGTCCTCCGCAACCTGCTGGCCCACGTCGGGCCCACCCAGCGCGCCATGGTCGCCGCGGCGATCCGCACCGTCTTCACCCAGGAGAACCAGGACGCGGCGCGCCGGCAGTGGCGGCAGGTCGCCGACGATTTGCGCGCGCGCTTCGAGCGGCTCGCCAGGGCCATGGACCAGGCGGAGGAGGACGTCCTCGCCTACATGACCTTTCACCCCGACCACTGGACCCGGATCAGCTCGACCAATCCGCTGGAGCGGCTGATCGGCGAGGTCAAGCGCCGCACCGATGTCGTCGGCATCTTCCCGAACGACGCCGCCATCGTCCGCCTGGTCGGTGCCCTGCTGCTCGAGCAGAATGACGAGTGGGCGGTCGGCCGACGCGATCTCAGCCTGGAGACCTTGGCCGCCTTCGGGCATAGTGACCAGCTCAGGCTGCCCGCCGTGGCCGCCTGACCCGGCACCTGCCGGAGATCCGCGAGAGCCGCTCCTACACCACTCCAGGGGACACGATC
>CAZXYL010000810.1:0-1686 GCA_964644915.1 uncultured Geminicoccaceae bacterium | reverse complement strand
CGGGCGCAGCGCGGGCGCTTTGGCATCGAGCGCCTCGTGCGTGCGCGACCTCTGCCGGCGCGAGGGCCGGGACTGCCGCTTCTCCTTCAGCTCGGCGAGGTGGGCGTCGAACTGGCCGGCCTTGATCCGGTCCATCAGGCGCAGGCCGTCGAAGGCATCGCGCGCATAGGCGACCCGCCCGCAGGCGTAGGCACGTCTGCAGTCCTCCTCGACGTACTGGCGGGTGAGCGCGGCCCCCCCCAGCATCACCGGGAGGCTCAGCTCCTGGCGCGTCATCTCCTCCATGTTCTCGCGCATGATCACGGTCGACTTCACCAAGAGGCCCGACATGCCGATGGCGTCCGCCCGATGCTCCTGCGCCGCCGCCAGGATGTTGCCGAGCGGCTGCTTGATGCCGAGGTTCACCACCCGGTAGCCGTTGTTGGTGAGGATAATGTCGACCAGGTTCTTGCCGATGTCGTGGACGTCGCCCTTGACGGTCGCGAGCACGATCGTGCCCCGCTCCTGGCCCTCGACCTTCTCCATGTGCGGCTCGAGATGGGTGACCGCGGCCTTCATCGTCTCGGCGGACTGAAGGACGAAGGGCAGCTGCATCTTGCCGGCACCGAACAGCTCGCCCACCACCTTCATGCCGGCCAAGAGGTGCACGTTGATGATGTCGAGCGGCGGGTGGTTGGCCATGGCCTCGTCGAGGTCGGCTTCCAGACCCTGCCGGTCACCGTCGATGATGCGGTGCTCGAGGCGCTTCTCGACCGCCGCCGGGCGCTCCTTCTTCTCGGACGAGGCCTTGCGGTCGGCAAAGCGCGCCATGAGCGCGTGCAGGGGGTCGTAGCCGGGCCGACGGCGATCGAAGATCAAGTCCTCCGCGATCTCCACCTCTTCGGGCGCGATCTTGTGCAGCGGCATGATCTTGGACGCGTGCACGATGGCGCCCGTGAGCCCACGCCTGATCGCGTGGTCGAGATAGACCGAATTCAGGACGTGGCGCGCGGCGGGGTTGAGGCCGAAGGAGATGTTCGAGAGGCCCAGAAAGATCTGAATGTCCGGGAACTCGGCCGCGAGCCTCTCGATCGCGTCCAGCGTCTCGAGGCCGAGCCTGCGGTCCTCCTGGTTGCCGGTGCAGATCGTGAAGGTCAGCGGGTCGATCAGCAGATCCGATCGAGGCAGGCCGAAGCGATCGCACGCGAAGGCCACCAGGCGGCGCGCGATCTCGACCTTGCGCGCGGCGGGCTTGGCCATGCCCTGCTCGTCGATCGTGAGCGCGATCACGGCGGTGCCGAACTTGCGCGCGAGGGTCATGCGCTTCTCGGCGGCGTCCTCGCCGTCCTCGAAGTTGATCGAGTTCAGGACGCCCTTGCCGCCGTACAGCTCGAGCGCGACCTCGAGCACGGGCAGCTCGGTCGAATCGAACACCAGCGGCGCATCGGCCGCGCCGCGCAGGCGGCTGATCACCTCGCGCATGTCGCGCACTTCGTCCCGGCCGACATAGGCGGTGCAGACGTCGAGCGCGTGCGAGCCCTCCTTGGCCTGCTCGCGACCCATGGCGACGCAGGCGTCCCAGTCCTCGGCCGCCTGGCGCTCCTTGAACTTCCTCGAGCCGTTCGCGTTGCAGCGCTCGCCGATCGAGAGATACGCGTTCTCCTGGCGCAGCGGCACGGCGGAGTAGAGCGAGGCGAGCTGCGGCTC
>CAZXYL010000809.1:0-8741 GCA_964644915.1 uncultured Geminicoccaceae bacterium | reverse complement strand
CCGGGCGAGGCGACCAAGAGCCTGGGGCATCTGGAGACTCTCGTGGGCGAGATCCTGGGCGGCGGCATCGAGCGGTCGACCACGATCGTGGCCTTCGGCGGCGGCGTGATCGGCGATCTCGCGGGCTTCGCCGCCGCAATCCTGCTGCGGGGCCTCGATTACGTGCAGATCCCGACCACCCTGCTCGCCCAGGTGGACAGCGCGGTCGGCGGCAAGACCGGGATCAACACGGCGCACGGCAAGAACCTGATCGGGAGCTTCCACCAGCCGAAGCTCGTTCTCTCCGATACCGATGTGCTGCAGACGCTGCCGGCGCGCGAGCTGCGCGCGGGCTACGCCGAGGTGGTGAAGTACGGCCTGATCGATCGCCCCGACTTCTTCGCCTGGCTGGAGGCGAACGGGCTGGCCGTGCTCGCGCGCGAGGCGGGGGCCCTGCAGCGCGCGATCCTCGAGAGCTGCCAGGCCAAGGCGGCCCTGGTCGCAGCCGACGAGCGCGAGGCCGGCGCCCGCGCGCTGCTCAATCTCGGCCACAGTTTCGCGCACGCCCTGGAGAGCGTGAGCGGGTACGGCGGCGAGCTGCTGCACGGCGAGGCCGTGGCCTGCGGCCTGGCGCTGGCGTTCGCGCTCTCCGTGCGGCTCGGGCTCTGCCCGGCGGAGGACGAGCGCCGGGTGCGCCGGCACCTGGATGCCGTGGGCCTGCCGGGCTCGCGCCGTGCGATCCGGCCGCAGGGGTTCCCGACCGACGCGCTCATGGCGGCGCTCGCCCACGACAAGAAGGTCGAAGGCGGCCGGCCGCGCTTCGTCCTGGTGCGCGGCATCGGCCGGGCGTTCGCCGGCGTTGTGGTCGAGCCGGCCGATCTCCGGGCGCTGTTCGATGCCCCCGACCCCTGAAGACCCCATACCCTCCGAGCGGGACGCTCCGGCCGCCCTGCCCACGACGCTCGCCGCCCTGCGCGGCCCTCTCACACCGAGGCGACGATGTGGTACGCAACGCTGGCCATAGCCCTGTTGCTGGTCTGCTCCTTTGCCAGCTCGGGCACCGAGACCGCGATGACCGCGGCGTCCCGCGCCCGGATCCATCATCTCACCGCGGAGGGCGATCGGCGCGCCGTCCTCGTCCGGCGTCTGCTCGAGCAGAAGGAGAGGCTGATCGGCTCCCTGCTCGTCGCCAACAACCTGTTCAACGTGCTGGCCACGGCGCTGGCCGCCAACGTTCTGATCCAGCTGACCGGCGAGGCGGGCGTCGTTTGGGCCAGCCTGATTATGACTGCCCTGGTCGTGATCTTCGCCGAGGTGCTGCCCAAGACGCTCGCGATCCGCAACCCGGAAGGGTTCGCGCTCACGGTCGCGCCCGTCACGGCGCTCCTCGTGACGATTCTCGGGCCGGTCACGCGCGTCGTGCAGTGGCTGGTCAACAGCGCGCTCCGCCTGTTCGGGGTGCAGGCCCAGCCCGATCCGCTCTCGACCTCGATCGAGGCCCTGCGCGGCACGATCGCGCTGCACGCGGAGGAGGGCGCCGTCGCCAAGCACGAGCGCGACATGCTGGGCGGCATCCTGGACCTCGCCGACCTCGAGGTCGGCGAGATCATGACCCACCGCAAGAACATGGTCATGATCGATGCCGACGCGCCGACCGAGGCGGTCCTCGAGCTGGTCGCGACCAGCCCCTTCTCGCGATTCCCCGTGTGGCGGGACGATCCCGACAGCATCGTCGGCGTGCTGCACGTCAAGGACCTGTTCACGGCCGTGCACCAGCACGGGCGCAAGCTCGACGGCGTCGACATCAAGGCTCTGTGCAGCCCGCCCTGGTTCATTCCGGACACCACGCGCCTGCGCAGACAGCTGATCGCGTTCCGCCAGCAGCGCCAGCACCTGGCCCTGGTGGTCGACGAGTACGGCGACCTCGAAGGGCTGGTCACGCTCGAGGACATCATCGAGGAGATCGTGGGCGAGATCGCCGACGAGAAGGACGTCGAGACCGTGGGCATGGAGCCGCAGCCCGACGGCTCGGTGCTGGTGAGCGGCTGGGTCACGGTGCGCGACCTGAACCGTCAGTTCGACTGGCGGCTCCCCGACGAGGAGGCGGCGACGGTGGCAGGGCTCGTCATCCACGAGGCGCAGCGCATCCCCGAGGTCGGCCAGAGCTTCGCCTTCCACGGTTTCCGCTTCGACGTGCTGCGCCGCCAGCGCAATCAGATCGTACTGCTCAAGGTCACCCCTCCGGCGCGGGCGGAGGCGGAGGCGCAGTGATCGTGCACCTATTTCGCCGTCGCGGCGAGCAGTGCCCGGGTCGCGTCGATGTCGGCGAGCGGGCGGCCGAGCAGCGGCGCGGCCTGGCACACCTGGCGCACCAGATCGGCGTTGCGCGGGGCGATCTGGCCGTCGGCCAGCCACAGGTTGTTCTCGAAGCCGACCCGGACGTGGCCGCCGAGGCCGGCCGCGGTCAGCACGCAGGCGGTCTCGATCCGGCCGAAGGCGCACAGCGCCCAGGGACAGTCGCCGTCGTGCGCCTTGAGGTAGGGCAGAAGATCCCGCGGGCGCACCTCGGCCGGCTTGACGTAGCGGCCGAGCACGAACAGCGCGAACGGCCGCTCCTGCGGGATCACGCCGCGGCGGTGCAGGGCGTGGAACTTGGCGACGTCGGCGGGGCTGTAGAGAATGTACTGCGGCGCGATGGCCTCGCGCTTCATCCAGTGGAGGAAGGCCGCCGCCTCGCCCGGGCTGCCATCGTCCGGCACCAGCTCGCGCAGGCCGAGCGAGACCGCCTCGGGGTGCGCCTGGCGCACCACCTTCATCTGCTGCTCGGGGCTGTAGCGGCCGACCGCCTCGGTGGTGATCTGGACCACGATCCGGGAGCCCAGCGCCCGGCGCACCGCTTCGGTCGCCTCGCGGTAGAGCGTCGGGTCGAGCGAATGCCGGCCCTCGCGGTCGCGCACGTGCAGGTGCAGGACCGTGGCGCCCGCCTCGGCGCAGAGTTCGGCCTCGTACGCGATCTCGGCCGGGGTGAGCGGCAGGTTGGGATGGTCGTCCTTGGTCCGCCGCGCCCCGTTCGGCGCCACCATGACGACCAGGGGCGTCATGCCGCGGCTCGGGCGACGCCTGCCAGCGCCGCCTCGACGGCATCGGCCAGCCGGTCCACGATCACCTCCAGCTGCGCCTCGGTGACGATGAAGGGCGGCGCCAGCAGCAGATGGTCACCGCGGCGGCCATCGATGGTGCCGCCCATCGGATAGCAGATCAGCCCGCGCTCCATGGCCGCGGCCTTGATCCGCGCGTGCAGCCGCTGCTCCGGCGGGAACGGCTCCTTGCCGGCCCGGTGGGCCACGAACTCGAGGCCCCGGAACAGGCCCCGGCCGCGAATGTCGCCGACGTGGGGGTGGTCGCCGAAGCGGGCGGTGAGGAGCTGGGACAGCCGCTCACCCCGCGTGCGAACGCGCTCCAGCAGGTCGTCCTCCGCGATCGCGTCCTGCACCGCGAGCGCGGCGGCGCAGGCGGTCGGATGCGCCATGTAGGTGTGGCCGTGCTGGAAGAAGCCCGAGCCGTCGCGGATCGCCCGGTAGATCTTCCCGGCCACCAGCACCGCGCCGATCGGCTGATAGCCCGCGCCCAGGCCCTTGGCCACGGTGATCAGATCGGGCGCCACCCCGTCCTGCTCGCAGGCGAACAGCGTCCCAGTCCGGCCCATGCCGCACATTACCTCGTCCAGGATCAGGAGCATGCCGTGGCGATCGCAGATCTCCCGCACCGCCTGGAGATAGCCCGGCAGCGCCGGCACCGCGCCCATGGTGGCACCCACCACCGGCTCCGCGACGAAGCCGATCACGCTCTCGGGCCCGAGCCTTTGGATCTCCGCCTCCAGCTCGGCCGCGAGCCGCTCGACATAGGCGGCGTCGCTCTCGCCGTCCCACTTGCCCCGATAGGCGTAGCAGGGTTCGACATGAGCGACCTCGACCAGGAGCGGCTCGAACTGCGTGCGCCGCCAGCGGTTGCCGCCGACCGCGAGCGCGCCCAGCGTATTGCCGTGGTAGCTCTGCCAGCGCGCGATGAAGTGCCGGCGCTGCGGCTGGCCGATCTCGACGAAGTATTGCCGGGCCATCTTGAGCGCCGCCTCGACCGCCTCCGAGCCGCCCGAGACGTAATAGATCTGCTCGAGGCCCTCGGGGGCGACCGCGATCAGCCGGTCTGCCAGCGCTTCGGCCGGCTCGCTGGTGAAGAAGCCGGTGTGCGCATAGGGCAGCCGCTCGAGTTGCGCCTCGATCGCGGCGATCACGCGCTCATGGCTGTGGCCGAGGCAGGAGACGGCGGCACCCCCGCTGGCGTCCAGGTAGTGCTTGCCGTCGCGGTCGATGATCTCGATGCCCGCGCCCCGGACCGCGATCGGATAGGCCTGCCTGGGCTGGCGGTGAAAGACGTGCGTCATGCGTGCCTCCCCCTTGCTCAGAGGATAGCACAGCTCGGACTGTTCCGGTCTAGCTGAGGGCGAACCGCGCCATCCCGCTCAAAACACCGCCACCCCATCGAAGCTCTGCCGCAGGTTGCCGATCAGCGCGGCGTCGAGGTCGTCCACGAGTTCGAGCACCAGCTGGTGCGCGTTCTCCTGGCGCTCGGCATAGGGCGCGGTCTCGAGGATCGCCCGGGTGCGTATCACCTCGGTCGTGACCGAGCTGACGATCCGGCCGGTCTCGTCGAGACGATCGGTGCGGACCTTGACCCGGCCGCGCAGACGCGAGCTGGCCTCGGTCGTGAGATACCCGCGCAGCCCGGTCTGCGTCTTCTCCAGCGGCTCCTCCTCGACCGAGGCGTCCAGGATGACGGCCTGGAGCGCGCCGGCCCCGCCCGCCGCCTGCAGCCGGTGCTCGAGCAGCTGCCGGGCCGCCGCCTCCGGCGTGAGCGCGAAGGTGTGCTCCACGAAGGGCGGCGCGCCCCGCGGCCGATACGCGCTCTGCACCGTGACCTGGCTCACCGGCAGCGCGATCGGCTCGCGCCCGGCGAGGTCGAGCGGCTGCGGCCGGAAGGCCTGGTAGTCGCGCGCGCAGGCGGCGATCAGCCCGGCGATCAGGATCAAGGCGCTGCGGCGGGCGAGCACGCCCATCGCCGCGCTCAGTGCGTCCTGGCGGCGCGCAGCCGCAAGAGCTCCGCTTCGTCGAAGCGATAGTCGCGGTTGCAGAACTGGCAGGTCACGACCAGATCGCCGCTCTCCAGCTTCATGTCCTCGATGTCCTCCTCCGGGAACGCGCGCAGCACCATCTCGACCCGCTCGCGCGAGCAGCGGCAGCCGAAGCTGAGCGGCAGCGGGTTGAAGACCCGCACGCCCTCCTCGTGGAACAGCCGCAGCAGGAGATGCTCGAGCGGCAGGTCCGGATCGACCAGCTCGGCCGAGGTCGCGGTGCTGAGCAGCACCATCGTCCGGTACCAGTCCTCGTCCGAGGCGATGATCTCGCGCCCCGGCGGCTTCTCGCCCGGCAGGCGCTGCACCATGATGCCCCCCGCGCGCCAGCGCGGCCCCTTCGCGCCTCCGACCCGCTCGACCGCGACCCGCAGCCCGGTCTGCACCTGCTCGCTCTGCCGGAAGTAGACCTGCATGCACTCGGTGAGGCTGGCGCCCGCGAGCTCGACGATGCCCTGATGCGCGTCGGCGAACTCCCCCTGCTCCACCGTGAGCGCCAGATGGCCCTGGCCGAACAGACCGGGCACGTCGTCGCGCGTGGCGTTCGCCACCTTGTCCGGGTCGAACTGCGCATAGCCCCGGATCTCGCCGTCGTTGGTGCAATCGGCGAGCATCAGCGAGATCGGGCCGTCGCTCCTGATCTGCAGGCTGAACCGCCCCTGGAACTTGAGCGCGCCGGCGAGCGTGGCGGTGAGCACCAGAAGCTCGCCCAGCTGGCGCGAGATCGGCTCCGGGTAGTCATGGCGGGTCAGGACCGTGTCCACGGTCGGGCCGAGCCGCACCAGCCGCCCCCGGAGCGCGGAACGCTCCAGCTGGAACGGCCGGAGCAGATCGTCGGCAATGAACGCTGCACTCATCGATGTCCCTTCAGCGACCGGCCTCACCCAGGCACCAGGTGAGGATACCCTTTTGCGCATGTAGGCGGTTCTCGGCCTGATCGAAGACCACCGACTGCGGCCCGTCGATCACGGCGGCGCTCACCTCCTCACCCCGATGCGCGGGCAGGCAATGCATGAACACGGCATCCGGTTTCGCCGCCCCGAGCAACGCCCGGTCGATCCGGTAGGGCTCGAGCAGGCGCCGCCGGCGCTCGGCGTCCTGGTCGTTCATCGACACCCAGACGTCGGTCATGACCGCATCGGCGCCGGCCACGGCGTCCTTCGGCTCGTCCACGACCTCCACCCGCGCCTGGCGCTCCGCCGCCCAGTTCAGGACCTCCGGGTCCGGGCGAAGCTCGGCGGGACAGGCCAGCCGCAGTCGGAAATCGAAGCGCTGCGCGGCGTGGATCAACGACGTGGCGACATTGTTGCCGTCGCCCGACCAGGCGATCGTGCGGCCGCGGATCGGCCCGCGGTGCTCCTCGAAGGTCATGACGTCCGCCATGATCTGACAGGGATGCGAGCGGTCGGTGAGGCCGTTGATCACCGGGACGGTCGCGAAGCTGGCCAGCTCCTGCAGCTTCTCGTGCAGATCGGTGCGGATCATGATTGCGTCGACATAGCGCGAGAGCACCCGGGCGGTATCCGCGATGGTCTCGCCGCGCCCCAGCTGCATGTCGCGCGAGTTGAGGACCACGGCATCGCCGCCGAGCGCCTTGATCGCGACCTCGAACGAGACCCGCGTCCGGGTCGAGGGCTTGTCGAAGATCATGGCGAGCGTCTTGCCCGCGAGCCGGCCCCGGTCGCCGGCACCGTTGCCCTTGAGCTCGCAGGCGAGGTCGAGGATGCCGCGCAGGGTCGTGGCCTCCAGCTCGTCCAGGTCGAGGAAATGCCGCTGCGCGCTCATTCTGCTGCCTCCTGTCCCGCCAGCTCCTCGCACACCGCCTCCAGCGCCGCGAGCGCCTCGTCGACGTGCGCCTCCTCGATGATCAAGGGCGGCAGCAGCCGCACCACGTTCTCGGCGGCGGGCACGGTCAGCAGCCCGCGGGCCATCAGCCTGGCGCTGACCTCGGTGTTGACCGGGTCCAGGCGCAGGCCGATCAGCAGGCCTTGCCCGCGCACCTCCTTGATGATCTCCGGCCAGGCCTGGGCCAGCCGATCGAGGCGCTCGCGCAGGTGCGAGGCCAGCTCTCGGACCTGCTCGAGGAAACCATCCTCCAGAAGCACGTCGAGGACCGCGTTGCCGACCGCGCAGGCGAGCGGATTGCCGCCGAAGGTCGAGCCGTGGGTTCCGGCCGTCATGCCCGAGGCCGCGCGCGCCGTCGCGAGGCAGGCCCCGAGCGGGAAGCCGCCGCCGAGCCCCTTGGCCAGCGCCATGATGTCCGGCGTGATCCGGGTCCACTCGTAGGCGAACAGCTTCCCGGTCCGGCCGAGCCCGGTCTGCACCTCGTCGAAGATCAGGAGCAGATCGTGCTGGTCGCAGAGCACCCGGAGCTCCTCCAGGAAACCCGCCTCGGTCGCACGAATGCCGCCCTCGCCCTGCATCGGCTCGATCAGCACGGCCGCCGTCTGCTCGCCGATGGCGCCCTCGACCTTGCCGAGGTCGTTCAGCGGCACGGCATCGAAGCCCTCGAGGCCGGGGCGGAAGCCTTCCAGGTACTTGTCCTGCCCGCCGGCCGAGATGGTCGCCATGGTGCGGCCGTGGAACGCGCCCTCGAAGGTGACGATGCGGTAGCGCTCCGGCTGGCCGCGGTGGAAGTGGAAGCGGCGCGCCATCTTGATCGCGCACTCCAGCGCCTCGGCGCCCGAGTTGCAGAAGAAGGCGGTGTCGGCGAAGGAATGCGCCACCAGGCGCGCCGCGAGCTCCTCCTGCTGCTCGATGCGATAGATGTTGGAGCAGTGCCAGAGCTTCTCCGCCTGGGCCTTGAGCGCGCCCACCAGATGCGGGTGGCTGTGCCCGAGGAGCGTGACGGCGATGCCGCTGCCGAAATCGAGGTAGCGTCGGCCCTGCCCATCGATCAGATACGCGCCCTCGCCGCGCTCGAACGCCAACTCGTTGCGCTTGTACACCGGCAGGAGGCTCGGGATGGGGGCATTGGCCATGACGTTTTACCGTTCTCTTCGACGGGGAATTCACGAGCTTGGGCACTGCTGCCCGGCCTGTCAACGGCACCGGCGGCCGCTCAGTTCTTGAGACGGTAGCCGCGCGCGACCAGGCGCTGCGCGAACATCCACAGCGCCAGGTTGACGAGCACCACCACGGCCATGCCCAGCGCCACGCTCGCGTCCGCGTGGCCCGTGAAGCCGAAGCGGATGCCGTCGATCAGATAAAAGAAAGGGTTGACGTAGGCGAAGGCCTGAAACGGCCCCGGCAGCTGCGTGATCGAATAGAAGGTGCCGGAGAGGAACGAGAGCGGCATGATCACGAAGTTGGTCATCGCCGCCATCTGGTCGAACTTCTCCGCCCAGAGGCCGCCCAGGAACCCGAGGAGCGCCAGCATGAGCGAGCCGCCCAGGGCGTGGAAGACCACGATGGCCGGGTGCGCGAAGCTGATGCCGACCACCGGGGTCATGGCCGCCGTCACCACCGCGGCGACGAGGAGCCCGCGGCTGACCCCGCCCGCCACCAGGGCGAACATCAGCTCGCCCGGCCGCAGCGGCGGCATCAGAAGATCGACGATGTTGCCCTGGATCTT
>CAZXYL010000808.1:0-2175 GCA_964644915.1 uncultured Geminicoccaceae bacterium | reverse complement strand
GCGCGCCGACGTCATCCTGCACACCGGCTACAACCCGGACATCACGCTGTTCTGGCGCCAGGCGCGCGAGCAGGGGCTGAAGTGGTCGGCGCTGATCGGCCACGGCGCGGGCTACGGCCAGTTCGACAAGCTGAGCCAGGCGTTCGGCAAGGAGGCCGAGTACATCTTCAACGTCGACCCGGTCGCGGCGCAGCTCCTCGACCCGAAGACGCTCAAGCCCGGCCTCGGCGATCTGACCAAGGAGATGATCAAGCGCTACCGGGCGGAGACCAAGGCCGACCAGATCCCGCCGCACGCCTCGATGGGCTTCAACCAGGCGTGGATCTTCTTCACCGACGTGCTGCCGCGTGCCATCAAGAAGTACGGCGGCATCGCCCCCGAGGCGCTGAGGAAGGCCGCGCTCGACACCGACATCCCGGTCGGCGGCACGATCCAGGGCTACGGCGTCAAGTTCTTCCCGTCGGGCACGCCGATGTCGGGCCAGAACGAGCGCTCCTCGCCCGTGGTGATGCAGTACCTCGGCGGCGAGACCAAGATCGTCTGGCCGACGGCAATCAAGACCGCCGATGCGCTGCTGCCGATCCCGAAGAGCTCCGCCTATGCGAAGTAGCGGGCGCGCTGCGCGCGCCCGATGCTCACCGTCACCGACCTGACCAAGCAGTTCGGCGGCTTCACCGCCGTCGAGCGCGTCTCGTTCCAGCTGCAGGAGGGGGAGATCCTCGGCTTGATCGGGCCGAACGGCTCGGGCAAGAGCACCACCTTCAACCTGATCGCCGGGACGCTGCGCCCCACCGCCGGCTCGATCCGCTTCCAGGGGCGCGAGATCGCCGGCCAGAGCGCGGCGCGCGTGGCGCACTTCGGCATCGCGCGCACGTTCCAGATCCCGCGCCCGTTCCGCAAGCTCACGATCCTGGAGAACGTGGCGCTCGCCGCGTACTACGGGCAGGCCGAGCAGCCCGGGCGCGGCGGCGCGTTTGCCCAGGCGAAGGAGGCGCTCGACATGGTCGGCCTGCCGAGCGACGCGCAGGCGAGCGTCGATGGGCTGGGCGCCGCAGGACTGAAGAAGCTGGAGCTCGCGCGCGCGCTCGCCACTCGGCCGAAGCTCCTGCTCGCCGACGAGTCGCTCGGCGGGCTCGACCACTCCGAGATGGACCAGGCGGCCGACATGCTTGCCGGCATCCGCGAGAAGCGCGGCATTACGATCATCTGGGTCGAGCACATCATGGGCGTGCTGATGCGCGTGGTGGACCGCTGCGTGGTGCTCGATCATGGGGAAGTGATTGCCGCCGGGCGGCCGCAGGACGTGGCCCACGATCGCAAGGTGATCGAGGTCTACCTCGGCACCGACGCCGGCGACGTGCAGGCCACGGTGGCGGCGAGGGACGCCTGATGCTCAGCGTGTCCGGCGTGAGCGCGGGCTACGGCAGCTTCCAGGCGCTGTTCGACGTGAGCCTCGAAGTGAAGGCGGGCGAGTCGGTGGCGGTGATCGGGCCGAACGGCGCCGGCAAGACGACGCTGCTGCGCGTGATCTCCAAGCTGATCGAGGCGCGCGGCGGCGAGATGACGATGGAGGGGCGGCGCCTGAACGACGTGCCGGCGCACGAGGTGATCGGCTACGGCATCGCGCATGTGCCCGAGAACCGGCGCCTGTTCGCCAAGCTCTCGGTCGAGGACAACCTGAAGATGGGCGGCTATAGGCATGCGGCGCGCGCCCGGTACGCCGAGCGCCTGGAGTTCGTGTACTCGCTTTTTCCGCGCATGCGCGAGCGCCGCCGCCAGAGCGCCGGCACGCTCTCCGGGGGCGAGCAGCAGATGTGCGCCATCGGTCGCGCGCTGATGTCGGGGCCCAAGCTGCTGCTGCTCGACGAGCCCTCGGCGGGCCTCGCGCCGGTGGTGGTGCAGTCGATCTTCGAGCTGGTGCGCCGCATCTGCAAGGAGGGCTATACCGTGCTGATCGTCGAGCAGAACATCCGCCAGGTGCTGAAGGTCGCGCACCGCGCCTACCTGCTGGAGACCGGCCGCATCAAGCTGAAAGGCAGCGCCGAGGAGCTGCTCGCCTCCGACGAGATCCGCAAGGCCTACCTGGGACTCTGAAGGATCGCCATGGAAATGTTCGACATCTTCCTGCTCGAGGCGGTGATCAACGGGCTGCTCCTGGGCGGCGTGCTGGCGCTG
>CAZXYL010000807.1:0-2603 GCA_964644915.1 uncultured Geminicoccaceae bacterium | reverse complement strand
TCCGGGACTCGCCGCGCGCGGCCATGCTGCGCAGCATGCTCATGACCGGGGTAATGCCGACGCCGCCGACGATGAAGACGAAGCCCCGCGCGTCCTTGAACCGGTCGATCGAGAACACGCCGTAGGGTGCATCCAGATAGGCCACCTCGCCCGGCTGCACGTCCCGGATCGAGCCGGTGAAGTCGCCGAGCGCCTTGATCGTGAACTCGAGGCGCGGCAGCTGCTCCGGCGCCGAGGACAAGGAGAAGGGATGCTCGCGCAGACGGAAGGGCGAGCTGCGCAGGGTCAGCCAGCCGAACTGCCCGGGCATGAAGCGGCTGAGCCCTGGATGGCCGTCGGGCTCCAGAGCGAGCGTCCAGGTGTCGCCCCGCTCCTCGCGCACCCCGGCGACGCGGTAGGGGTGGCGGATCTGGCTCCACGGCTTGATCACGCGCACCCAGACCACCAGCAGCACCCAGAACAGCGTCACGGAGAGCCACAGCACCCGCTTGATGGGCGCTTCGGTGTAGTAGCCGATGCCGATGATGTGGGCGGCGGCCGCGGCGAAACCGACCGTGGCGAGCACCACATGGGAGAACCGCCACAGGCCGTAGTCGATGCGCAGCTGCTGGCGCCATTCCGAGGTGATCACGGCGAGCGCGAACGAGACCAGCGCCACGCGCGCCACGGTCAGCTCCCACGGCGCTTCGCGCGGGTCCAGAACGCCCAGCGCCTCCTCGTAGTTGAGCCAGAGGATGAAGAAATGCGTGAGCACCAGGCCGAGCGCGATGATCGCGAGATAGCGGTGGAAGGCGTAGATGATGTCGATGCCGAAGGGCGCGCTCGCGCGCTTGAACCGCGCCGTGAGCGCGAACTGCACGCCCATCATCGCCATGCCGGCGAAGCCCAGGGCCATGGAGAAGTCCCACCAGAACTCCACGCCCGGCGGCATCGGGCCGATCAGCAGCACCAGCAGCGGCACCGTGACCAGCAGCAGGTAGATCCCGATCCAGATTGCCGCTCTTGCGGTCAAGATCCGCCCTCCTCATCCGTTCGCGCGGTCCGCCGGGCGGCCGACCGGATCCCGGGCGCCGGGCGGCCGCCTCATGGACTTTAACGAAACGGGTGGGCGGGCGTGTCGACCGGGCGCAGGAAAAAGCGCCGGAAGACCTCCTTGTAGCCGCGGTAGCGGAGCCCGCCGTTCTCCTCGAGCAGCTCGCGCCGATGCCGGCGGTAATAGCCCGGCAGCGCGTGCCAGGGCAGGTCCGGGCGCTTGTGATGGGCGAAGTGCAGGTTGTTGTTGAGGAAGAGTAGCGAGAAGGCCGGCCCCGCCTCAACTACCGCCGTGCGCTCGTAAGGCGTGTAGGCGGCCTTGTGCTCGGCGAAGGAGCGGATCAGGGTCACGCTCGTCCCGGGCAGGACGAACAGCAGCAGATAGGCAAAGAGCGGGATGCCGCAGACGGCGATCACCCAGGCGAGCACCAGGGCGACCGCCGGCACGTGCCAGAGCCAGATCGCGAGATGGGCACGGTCGCCCCGGGCGAGTGCCCGGCCTTCCGCCCACAGGAACTGCCCGATGACCAGGAACGGCCCGAGCAGCAGGCGGCCGACCAGGGTGTTGTGGACGAGCAGCACGAGCTGCGCCGGCCGGGGCAGGTGCTGCCAGGTGGCCCGATCGACATAGAAGGATTCCGGGTCGCGCCAGGGCTCGGTCAGGATCTCGAAATCGTGATGCGCCCGATGCGTGTGCCGGTAGATGGCAAACGGCAGCCACAGGTTGAGGGGCGGCCAGGCGGGCAGGTCGTTCCACGAGCGCCGGGGCGCCAGCTGCCCGTGCACCGCCTCGTGCTGCAAGGAGCCGTGCCAGGCGAGCAGCATGCCGCCCGCCGGCGACACCAGCCACCAGGGCAGCGTGTGATAGTACCAGGTGAGGAGAAACCAGCCGCTGTAGATGACGGCGGCGATGAGCCAGGTCGGTCCCGCCCGCCGGATCCAGGAGCGGATCCGGGCGCGCGCTCGGTTGTTGGCCACAGGCATGCCACGAACCTCCAAGAACACGCCGAAACGCATTCCTTCGAACGCTCGCGACTACGCGAAGGAGAGAAGCGGCGGCCCCCGGATGATCAGCCGCGCTACGGGAGCTTTTTTCTGTCGCCGCATGGAATATATCGAGCGTGCGGTCGTTGCGCCATAGCCGAGATGGCTCGATCCGGCCCCGGCCATACGCGCGAGGGTAGCTTCGATGCGCGACGGCGATTGCGGGGGAGCACGGAAGGAGTCGGATGGCGTCGATCAGCGGTTAGCGTCGACGAGGGTTACCTGCGCAGCCGCATCCGGATCGCGAGCTCCTGACCCTCGATGCCGTCGGCGATGGCCAACGCGGTCGAGATCTAAGCCGGGTGATACGCCGCCGAGCGACGCGGGCGTTACCTGACAGGGCTTGCTCGGGCGCGCGCCCGTCGTGCTCAGGCCGGCACGCAGGGTCTCGTTCACGACCTGCTCGAACGGCTTGTTGGTCCGCTTCGCCACGTGCTCGAGTGCGTGGGCGAGTTCGTCGTCGATGGTCACCTTGACGCGCATGAGCGCATCATAGCGCGACCGGCGCAGCATCGCATCGGTGAGCA
>CAZXYL010000806.1:0-2733 GCA_964644915.1 uncultured Geminicoccaceae bacterium | reverse complement strand
TGACGCGGAAAGATGGCGACGCGCTCGAGCTCGACGGCGAGGGCGAGCCGGTGGAGTGGCTGCTCGAGATGGCGCGCTTCGACCAGGAGGCGCTGCTCGACCGCATCGCCGCGCGGGGCGGGCTCGACGATGCGCTGATCGATCAGCTGGCCCGGCAGGTCGTGGAGTTTCACAGCCAGGCCGAGGTGCGCGCCGATTGTGGCGGCTACCCCGGCATGGCCCTGGTGCTCGACGGCAACGAGCAGGATCTGACGCAGCTCGCGGGCGAGGTGCTCGATCCGGCCGAGATCGCGACCGTGACGGGGGCGTCCCGGCGCGAGCTCGAGCGCCATCGCGCGCTCCTGGAGCAGCGCCGCGCGGCCGGCCGGGTGCGGCACTGCCACGGCGACCTGCACCTCGGCAACATCGTGCTCCTCGATGGAGTCCCGGTGCTCTTCGACTGCCTCGAGTTCGACGAGCAGCTCGCGTGCACCGACGTGCTCTACGATCTCGCCTTCCTGCTCATGGATCTGTTGCATCGCGGGCTGCGCAGCCAGGCGCAGCGGCTGCTGAGCTACTATCTCGAGCTCGACCCCGACCTCGAAGGTGTGGCGCTCCTGCCGCTGTTCATGGCGACCCGCGCCGTGATCCGGGCCAAGACCACGGGGCTCGGCGCCGGCATGCACGTGTCGCCCGACGAGCGAACGAGCGCCGTGGCGTCGGCGCGGGAGTATCTGAGCCTCGCCCGCCAGCTGCTCGCGCCCGCGCCGCCGCGGCTGCTCGCGATCGGCGGCATCTCCGGCACCGGCAAATCCACCCTCGCGCTCGCCCTGGCGCCCGGGATCGGCGCCGCGCCGGGTGCCGTGGTGCTGCGCAGCGATCGCCTCCGCAAGCACCTGTTCGGGATCGCGCCGAGCACGCGGCTGGGGCCGGAGGGTTACCGCGGTGAGGTCACGACCCGGGTCTACGATCTGATCGCCCTGCGCGCCGCGGCGCTCCTGCGCGCCGGGCACAGCGTGATCGCCGATGCCGTGTTCGGGGATCTGGCGCAGCGGCAGCAGATCGAGCAGGTGGCGCGCGCTCTGGGCGTGCCCTTCCAGGGCCTCTGGCTCGAGGCGCCGCGCGAGCTGCTCGAGCGCCGGATCGAGGCGCGGCGGGGCGATGCCTCGGACGCCACCATCAGCGTCCTCAAGCGCCAGCTGCGCCTGAACCCGCGCTGGACGACCTGGACCCGGCTCGACGCCAGCGCCGGGCCCGAGGCGGTGGCCGCGCGCGCCCGCGCGGCGCTCAGCGCTAAGCGCTCACCAGGATGAGCGCTGAGATGAGCGCAGTCCTATGTCCCTGTCCGGCGCATGCGGGCCAGCACATCTGAGGTCAAGGCAGTGAAGCGGCTCCAAAGATCATCACGCAGCAGTTCGGCAACTGGGAAGGCGGGCCACCCGGTCAGCTTCTGGGTGCTGATCGCCACACCAGGCAGAGCTCTGATATTGTTCAGCAGCTCTCGCCGGGCTTCGTCGGATGCGAAAGCCGGTCGATACCGCAGGTATTGCAACGACGTCTCGATGTTACCATTGCTCCGAATGAAGAATGGCCATGTCTTACGCCCGCTCTCGAGCGCCATGCACAGGGCAATCGAATCCTGCGATCTGGTCACGGCCGCCGCCGACGCCACCGGCTACGCCCGGCTCATGGAGCAGGACGAGGCGGGGACGCTCGCCACGCTGCGCCTCTACCGCGAGGCGATGCGCGGCCTGATCACGCGCCACGGCGGGCGGTCGTGAACACCGCCGGCGACAGCGTACGGCCATTTTCCCGAGCGTGGTCAGTGCGGTCGAGTGCGCGGCCGAGGTGCAGCGCGAGCTCGCGGGCCGCAACCGGTCGCTGCCCGACGCCCGCAAGATGCACTTCCGCATCGGAATCAACCTCGGCGAGGTCATGATCGAGCCGGACGCCGACGTCTACGGCGACGGCGTCAACGTCGCGGCCCGCCTGCAGGAACTCGCCGAGCCCGGTGGCATCTGCATCTCCGGCCCGGTCTACGACTTGGTCCGCGGCCGGCTCGTGATCGGCTTCGACTATTTGGGCGAGCAGCGGGTCAAGAATATCTCGAGCGATGTCCCGGTCTATCGGGTCATGCTCGATGGTCGGGAGGCCGGAGCGCCCGCGGCGCGCGCACGCACGCGCCCCAAGGAGCAGAGTCTGGGCGAGCGCAGGCGCCGGTTCGAGTGGTCTGCGCTCCGTATCGGCGTGATCATCTTGGGCTCTTTCTCCTCAATCTGGCGACCAACCCGAGCGATCTGTGGTTCATGTTCGCCGCGATCCCGCTCGTCTGCGTGGTGCTCTTCGGGCGTTCGGCCTATACGGGCTCGACGACTTCCGACGCTGGTGGCGGACGCCGGACGGGATCGCGCGCAGCGAGGCCGAGGTGTAACCCCGCCACCCGATCCGGAGTTGCGCATTCTCGATTGATCTGTCGTGGTTCAGTTGCAGCCGAGGTCAGAGCCAACCCCGGCCGAACCGGCGGCGCGATCAGGGACGCCGCACAAAGCCGGGAACAAATCGAGTGGCAGAGGTCTTTCCGGTCGGCCTCGACGGCAGCGAGTGCTGCCAGCGCGCGGCCGATCTGGCGGCGCGAAGGCCCAGGGCGCGCGCCTGGTCGCCGTCTACGTGATCTAGTGGTCGCGCTTCACCTTCAATACGCCGGAAGAGAACGAGGTCCGCCACAGGCGGCGCGAGGAGGAGATCGAGCGCGCG
>CAZXYL010000805.1:0-2009 GCA_964644915.1 uncultured Geminicoccaceae bacterium | reverse complement strand
GCGCCGGATCCGCCGCGCGCCCGACGGTGCCGAGTACTTCGACATCAACGGCACCAAGCTGTTCTTTCGGCCGGACCACCAGGTGGTCAGCGATGCCGAGATGCTGAACGGGATCGGCCTGATCCTGGAGGAGGCCTATGTTCGGCCGCCCGACTTCTTCTCCGAGCAGGTCGCGATCCGGCCGGGCGACGTGGTGTTCGATCTCGGGGGCAACGTCGGCACGTCCGCGATGCTGTTCTCGCCGCTCGCGGGCGCGGGCGGCCGCATCTTCTCGTTCGAGCCGGTCTTTCACCAGGTGCTGCAGCGGAACCTCGAGGAGAACGGCATCCGCAACGTCACCGTCGTGCCCTGCGGGGTCGCGGACGTGAGCGGCGAGGTCGAGTTCACGATCACGGATACGGGCATCGATTCCCGAATCACCACCGGGCGCTCGCGCGGCCGCAAGCAGACGATGGCGATGCTGGCGTTGGACGACTTCGTCGAGGCGCAAGACCTGGGGCGCGTCGACTTCATCAAGATGGACATCGAGGGCGCGGAGGAGTTGGCGATCCGCGGCGCCTTCGGCCTGATCGCCCGCTGCCGGCCGAAGTGGTCGATCGCGTCCTACCACACCGACCCGAGCGGCGAGAAGCAGCACCCGAAGCTGGTGCGGCTGCTGCGCGAGCAGGGCTATGCAGTCGAGGAGGTCGAGGGGCGACACATCTATGCTTATTGAGGCGGCACACCGGCCGGCTCCGGCCGCCGCTCGGCGTGACCGGGCAGAGACGGAAGCTCCCACTCGCTCGCGCCGCTGTACCAGGGCAGCTCGAACGCCCCATAGCCCTGCCGCAGGCTTCGCAGCGCCTCGCCGTCGAGCTCGTTCCTCCAGGCCCAGGCCATGGATGCGCTGTCGCGGGAGGTGCCGAACGGATCGCTCCGGTCGCCACCCCGGCTGCGCCGCTCAACGAGCTCGCGCGTCTCATCCGTCCAGCGTAGCTCGCAGAACGCACAGATCTGTTCGAAGACTTCGACCGGATCGGCGCACAGATCCTCATAGAAGCAGATCGTTTTTTCCGGCGCGGCCTGCAGACAATCGCAGGCGATCCGGAGCACGGCGCCCTGCCTCGCCCCTTCCCGTTCCCATTCGTCCTCGATCGAGTGCAGATAAGCCTGCCATCTGCGAAGCGGCCCCTGCATGAGGGAGGCTTTGCCCAGGATGCGGGCGCGGAAATAGCCGGGGCCCAGGCCCAGGCGAGACGCGCTCAGCGCCACCCCCGCAGGATGCCGAAGCAGAAAGACGACGCGGGGCCGGTATCGAGAGAGATACTCCGGCAACAGAAGGGGATCGACTTCCTTGATCACCAGCCTGCGTTGGCGCCGATCCCGCAGCCGCCATTGGTTCGGGTGCTGCTGGATGTTGGCGGGGAACGATGGGGTTGCGGCGAAGGCTCTGTCGCCCCAACGCGCGCAGAGCTCGTCTGCTTCAGGATTGAACGGCACGCCCTGCGATTGTTTGGCGGCAAGCATGGATTGCGTGACGGGCTCCCGGAGATACATCGCGTCAGGCGCTCGGCCGAGGATCTCCCCAACCCAGCTCGTGCCGCTGCGCCCCATGCCGATGACCAGGATCGGCGGGCCCACGGGCTGAATTCGTTGCGCAAGGACCCGCGTGAGCGGTCCGAGCCTGGTCCACAAGAGCATGATCGGCCGCAGCTGTCCGGTCTCACTGAGATAAACCCGTCGCGGCGCAAAACGCTCCGTTGCACGGGCGGGTTCGCCGGGCCCGGTGCAGACGCGCTCAAGATCGCGCTGGACGTGATCGGGTAGCGACGGCCTTGAGGAAGGCCGCGCTACCCGACCCATGAGAGCCGTCAGGCCGCCAGCTGCGAGCCGTCCTGGACCAGGATGTCCAGGTCCAGCCCGGTGACGTCGCGCAGCACCGCGACGTCGGCAAAGCTGCCGCCGGCGGCACCGTCGGCATTGACCTGCACCAGCGTGTCGCCGCCGCTCTCCTGCAGCGCCACGAAATC
>CAZXYL010000804.1:0-2865 GCA_964644915.1 uncultured Geminicoccaceae bacterium | reverse complement strand
CTATACCAGCGAGATCATCCGCGGCGGCATCCTCTCGGTGCCCTTCGGCCAGATCGAGGCCGGGCGCGCCTGCGGCATGGGCAGGGTGCTGCTGTTCCGCCGCATTGCCTTCCCGATCGCGATCCGCCAGGCCTTGCCCGCCTACGGCAACGAGATCATCCTCATGGTCAAGGCGAGCTCGCTCGCCTCCACCATCACGCTGCTCGAGGTCACCGGCATCGCGCGCAGCATCATCGCGCGCACCTTCGCGCCGGTGGAGATCTTCATCGTCGCCGGCGCCATCTATCTCGGCATCAACTTCGTCGTGAGCCGCGCCATCCGCCATGCCGAGTGGCGGCTGTCGCCGCATCTGCGCGACGCCCCCCGGCCCGCGTTCCCCGCGCCCGCCGCGGTCGAGGCGCATTGATGCGGGCCGGAAATCGACTTTCCGGGATTGCCCCGGGGTCGTGGCTTTCGGAGTTCAAATTGCGGATCTCTGCTGCTAAGTTGCCGCACCTGTCCACCTTCAACTGGCGGTGGCTGCCGGAACCTTGCTGAGATCGGGCGACATCGAGGTCGAGAAAGGATCGAACGCCTTGATGAGAGTGTCGGTGCGCAGCCATTTGCCCGCCGTGGCGGGAGCTGAGCCGGCCGATGGCAAAAGGCCCTTCGGTCGGCTGAACCTGCAGCCGCCGAGCCGGGCGCCCGATGGCGCCGAAGCGGCGCCGGTGGCCGGCGCGGCTCCGATCGATCCGGCCGAGGCGCAGCTGACGCCGATCGACTCGGCCAAAGCTTTCGTCGGGCCGAACGCGACCTTCTACGACGACCGCTGGCGCTGGATGGACTGGCGCGGCCGCCATCGCAGCTGGAACTGGGCGGCGGCGGCCACCTTCGGCGGCTGGTTCGCCTATCGCCGCATGTACAGGCACGCGGCCGGCTATGGCCTCTGGCTCGTCCTGCTGGCGGCGCTCGCGGCGGTCGGAGCGCCGCTCGAGCTGCTGCTCGCGATGCAGCTCACGGTCATGACGGCGCTCGGTCTCTACGGCGATACCCTTTATCTGCTGCATTTCCGCCGCATCGCCCGGGACATCTTCCGCGAGCATCCCGCGTATGACGCACGCGTCGCGGAGCTGACCGAGGCCGGCGGCGTGGACCCCCTGGCCGCCTGGCGGCTCGCGGCGGCGGTCGTGGTGGGGGCGGGGCTCGTCTTCATCCTTCTTTGAGGCCGGCGGCGCGCGGGAGCGACCCTGATCCGCCCCGCGCGGTTGACAGCGCGGGCTTTCCGCCTCATATGTCGCCCGCTCAGCCAACCGGCGCGAGCGCGACGGGTGTTGTCGTGCCTCGCGCGCTAGATCGAAGACCATCATGTACGCAGTGATCAAGACGGGCGGTAAGCAGTACCGTGTCGCGGCGGGCGACGTGGTCACGGTCGAGCGGCTGGCCGGCGACGTGGGCCAGACGATCGGTTTCGACCAGGTGCTGATGGTCGGCGGCGAGGACGTCGACGGCGGCGCCCGCGTCGGCACGCCCCTGCTTGAAGGCGCGTCCGTCAGCGCCCAAGTCCTGGATCAGATCAAGGCACCGAAGATCCTGGTGTTCAAGAAGAAGCGGCGCAAGAACTACCGCCGCACGCGCGGGCACCGGCAGCTGCAGACGGTGCTGCGCATCCAGGAGATCGCGGTCGGCTGACGGCGCGGTTCACAGGAGAGAAGTCATGGCGCACAAGAAGGCCGGCGGCAGCTCGCGCAACGGCCGCGACTCGGCGGGCAAGCGGCTCGGCGTGAAGAAGTTCGGCGGCGAGCGCGTGGTCCCCGGCAACATCATCATCCGCCAGCGCGGCACCAAGTGGCACCCCGGCCGCAACGTCGGCATGGGCCGCGACCACACCCTGTTTGCGCTGATCGAGGGCCAGGTGAAGTTCGGCTCCGATGCCGGCGGCCGGCGCTCCATCTCGGTGCTGCCGGAGGCCGCGGCCGCCGAGTAAGGCTGGCCCGCCCGGCGTCGCGAACGAGGGGATGGCTGGCCATCCCCTTTTTGCTTTCGGCGCAGGGTGCCGGGATGCCAAGCGATGCGTTTCCTCGACCAGGCCAAGATCTACGTCAAGGGCGGCGACGGCGGCGCCGGCTGCGTCAGCTTCCGGCGCGAGAAGTACATCCCCAGGGGCGGCCCCGACGGCGGTGACGGCGGGCGCGGCGGCCATGTCGTCGCGCAGGCATCTGCTGATCTGAACACGCTCATCGACTACCGCTACCAGCAGCATTTCCGGGCCGGGCGGGGCATCCACGGCATGGGCCGCAACCGCACCGGCGCCCAGGGCGAGGACCGGCGGCTGGAGCTGCCGGTGGGGACCCAGATCTTCCTCGAGGACGGGCGCACGCTGTTCGCCGATCTGGTCGAGCCCGGGCAGACCGTGGTGCTCGCGCGCGGCGGCGAGGGCGGGCTCGGCAATACGCACTTCAAGTCCTCGACCCATCAGGCGCCCCGGCAGGCCACCCCCGGCGAGCCGGGCGAGGAGCGCTGGCTCTGGCTGCGGCTCAAGCTGATCGCGGATGCCGGGCTGATCGGCCTGCCGAACGCCGGCAAGTCGACCTTTCTGGCCGCGGTCTCGCGCGCCCGGCCCAAGATCGCCGACTACCCCTTTACGACCCTGGCGCCCAAGCTCGGCACGGTCACGCTGGGTCATGACAGCTTCGTGCTCGCCGACATCCCGGGCCTGATCGAGGGCGCGCACGCCGGGGCCGGGCTGGGCGACCGCTTCCTCGGCCACATCGAGCGCTGCCGCGCCCTGGTGCATCTGGTCGACGGCACGGCCGAGGACGTGGCGGCGGCCTATCGGACGGTGCGCGAGGAGCTGCGTCAGTACGAGCCGAAGCTCCTGGAGCGGGT
>CAZXYL010000803.1:0-2360 GCA_964644915.1 uncultured Geminicoccaceae bacterium | reverse complement strand
TTCGGCGCGAGGGCGCTCGTGGCGCGCGAGTGGTGGTCCGCCGTGTCCGGTGCCGGGTGCCGCTGCTGCGCCGGGCCCGCGCGGCCGCGGGGTCAGCCGCTGCCGCGTGGCTCCGGGTCCTCACGCCGCCATGGCCATCATCTCGTCGAGCAGGCGGCCCTGGAAGTTGCCGATGCCCAGCTTCTCGCCGAGCGCCACGGCCCGACGATCGTCGCAGGCGGTGAGCACGACCTTCTCCGGCGGGCAGCGGCGCAGTGCGGTCACGCTCTCCGGCTGGATCTGCGCGATCGACTGGCGATCGAAACGCACCTTGACGTAGTCGAACTTGCTGTCGGAGAAGTCGAGGTATGGTAAAATGGGAACGCTGATCCGATCGAAAGCCAGGCTGTAGCCGCTCTCTAGCAACTCGAGGACAGCGGCGCCGCCGTCCTGAACATCTTGCAGCACCTCGAGCCAATGGAGCTCGCAGACGACGTTGGAGCGCTCGTGGGCCGACAGATGGTCCGAGAACTTCTTGAAGATCGATGACCGGATGGTCGTGATCGAAAGATTGATGCCGATCCGGTTCTGTTTAGCCGGTTTGTCGGTCAAGAGGTGGACCAGCATCAAATCGTCCAGATTGCGACAGAACTGGATGAACAAACTCTCGTTTGCAGCGAGATCCAGTCGGGGAAAATAGCGCTCGCGGAGCCGAGCGATATCGAAGAAGTACTCGACGTAGTTCACCGCCCAACCGCTGCCCTTCTGCCAGATCGGCTGCCGATGAATGAACGGCGCGATGTCGATCCGGTCGACCAGGTCCTGCAGCTGGCCGAGCAGATCGAGGGTCAGCGGCCCCTCGGGCCCGCTCTCGGCCACCGGCGGCGGCTCGGCCAGAACCGCGCCGGCAGCCGGGCCCCCGGCCCGGCGGTGCGGGCGCGGCGCGCCGGTCAGGTAGGACCTGACCAGGCGGCGCAGCGCCACGGCGTCGTCCGGCAGATCGTAGATGTGGCAGACCGCGCTGATGTCGTCCGGCTCCATCGCCGCGACGCGCCCGGCCACGAGCGCGCGCAGCTGGCGCAGGGCATCGAGCGGGAACTTCTCGGCGAACATGAACAGATCGCCGCCCGGGATGCGGAACACCGCCATCCTCGGCAGCCGGGTGCCGGCATCCAAGGCCTCGCTCAGCGCCCAGATCGGGAGATCCCCGCCCGGCAGCTCGCTCATGGCGAGATGAAGCGACTGCATGGGCCGCCCTGCGGCGACGAGCGTGAGGAGGTACTCCCCCAGCCGCTTCGCCGCGTCGGTCCCGGAATGGATCTGCATGGCCGACAGGGAACGCCGATCGCGGTTAAGATAGGGTTAACGCGCGCCCGGATTCGCACCCGCGCCAGCGGCGCCTCTCAGGTCGGGACACGAAAGCTGGTGATGACGACGGTTTCGCGTGCCCGTCAGGGCCGGCAGGGATGCTGCCGGTGCCAGTGGCGCGCGATCTCGGCCCGGGTCGTGATCCAGACCCGGTCGTGACTGCGCGCGTAGTCGAGGAATCGCGTCAGGGCCGCGGCCCGGCCCGGCCGGCCGACGAGGCGGCAGTGCAGGCCGACCGACATCATCCTGGGCGCGCGAAGGCCTTCTTCGTACAGGACGTCGAAGGCGTCCCGCAGATAGCGGAAGAAGTCCTCGCCGTCGTTGAACCCGTTCTGGATCGCGAACTTCATGTCGTTGTTGTCGAGGGTATAGGGGATCACGAGGTGCGGCCTGCCCTCGACCTCGACCCAGTAGGGCAGATCGTCGGCATAGGAATCGGAATCGTAGAGGAAGCCGCCGGCCTCGACCACGAGCCGGCGCGTGTTCGGGCTGTTGCGCCCGGTGTACCAGCCGACCGGCCGCTCGCCGCAGAGCTTGCGGATCGCCTCGATCGCGAGCGTGACGTGCCGCCGCTCCTCGTCCTCGGGCACGTCCTGGTAGTCGATCCAGCGCCAGCCGTGGCTCGCCACCTCGAAGCCGGCATCGACCATGGCGCGCGCGGCCGCGGGGTTGCGCTCGAGCGCCATGCCCACCGCGTAGACGGTGAGCGGCAGCCCCCGCTCCATGAACAGCCGCCGGATGCGCCAGAAGCCCGCGCGGGCGCCATATTCGTAGATGGATTCGACGTTGAGATCCCGCTGGCCCTGCCGCGCGGGGGCGCCCGGCACCTCGTGCAGATAGGCCTCCGAGCCCGGATCGCCGTGCAGGATCGAGCGTTCGCCGCCCTCCTCGTAATTGAGCACGAAGTTCAGCGCGAGCCGCGCGTTCTCGGGCCAGTGCGGGTGCGGCGGGTCGGCGCCGTAGCCGGTCAGGTCGCGCGGGTAGGGCTGGGCCATCGCGGATCCTCCTCGGCT
>CAZXYL010000802.1:0-3205 GCA_964644915.1 uncultured Geminicoccaceae bacterium | reverse complement strand
GATGCTTTCGGAGAACGCTTGACGCGACCCCGCCGTTCCTGCCCGGCAAGCCCGGAACTTCGCCCTCGAGGCGGCGTTTCCTGGGGGCGGCTCGTCCGCCACGCCGAGGCCGAGGGAGGGCCACCGATGATCAGGAACCGGATCGCCGGGCTCTGCGCCGGCAGCTTGGCTGCGCTGATGCTCGCAAGCCCCGGTCATGCCCAGGACCAGGACTGCGGCGCGCGCCTCGCCCAAGTCGAGGAGCGAATGGCGGAGCTCGATCTCTCCCCGGAACAGCAAAGCGGGATCGATCAGCTGGTCGAGAGCGCCCGGGTGTACGAGCGCATCGGCCGCGAGCAGAGCTGCCTGACGGTGCTGGCGGAGGTGGACCCGCTGCTGGCCGAGCGACCCGCGCAGCCCGAGCCGGCGGATCGGGCCGCGGCCGCGCCCGCCGCCGAGGAGGAGGAGCTTCAGGCACAGCTGGGGCGCGCGCAGTCGCAGCTGCAGCAGGCCGGGGAGGCGCCGCCTCAGGCCGATGCCACGCCACCGCCGGCCGAGCCCCAGCAGGCTCAGGCGGGCACGGCGCCGCGGATCGTGATCCAGCAACCCCCGCCACAGGTGACGGTGCGCATTCCCGAGCCCGAGATCACGATCGAGATTCCCCAGCCGAACGTGATCGTCCAGATGCCCGAGCCCAACGTTCAGGTCCAGGGTGGCGAGCCCGAGGTGTCGGTCGAGGTCGCGGACCCGCAGATCACGATCACCCAGCCGCCGCCGCGGGTCCAGCTCCAGACGGCCGCGGCCCCGGCAATGGCTGCTGCACCCGAAGGGCAACCGCAGGAGGTTCAGCCGGAGGCCGCCCAGCCCCAGCAGGAACAACAGCAGGAAGCGGCCACCGAGCCGGAGCAGCCTTCGCCCGAGCAGGCTGCCGCGGCGGCTCCTTCTGCCCAAGACGCTCCCGCCGAGCAGGCGCAAGGCCAGGCCGCCGAGTCCCAGCAGGTGGCTGAGCCACAACAGGCCGTGGCCGCCGAGCCGCAACAGGCGGCGGCGCAGCAGGCCGCGCCGCCCGAGGCCTCGCTCGCGGGCGTTGCCGCCGAGGACCTGGTCGGCAGGGACGTGCACAATCAGGAGGGTGACGCGATCGCGACGGTCGCCGCCATCGTCCGGCAGCGGGACGACGAGGAGCCGTTCGCGGTGCTCAACGTCGGCGGCGTGCTCGGCGTGGGCGCCAAGGAGGTCGCGGTGGCGCTGACCGAGTTCGAGATCGGCCCCGAGCGGGAGGCCTTGATCCTGCCCGGCGCGACCGAGGAGCAGCTGGACGAGCTGCCGCCCTACAACCCGGCGATGTACGACTCCGTGAGCGACTGATCGCGGCGGCCCGAGCGCGCCTTGCCATCTCCGGCGTGGCGGCGGCGTCCTATTCGGAAGGGACGGAGCCGTGCCACTCGATCGCGTGCTCGCGGGGGTCGGCGTGCGGCACGGCGGGCGGCTTGCCCTCGATCGTGCCGATGTGGATGAAGCCGACCAGGCGGTCCTGCGGCGCCAGACCCAGCGCCGACTTGACGTGCTCGTCGTAGGCGTTCGCCCCGGTCAGCCACTTGGCGCCGAAGCCCTGGGCGTGCGCGGCGAGGAGGATGTTCTGCACGGCGGCGCCGGTGGAGAGGATCTGCTCGACCTCCGGGATCTTGGGGTGGTCCTTGGCGATGCGCGCGGCGGCCGCGATGATCACGGGTGCCCTGAGCGGCCGCTGGCGCTCCTGCTCGAGCGCCGCCTCGTTCGCATCCGGTTCGCGCTGCAGCAACGCCTTCGCGAACACCTCGCCGAGCCGCAGCCGAGCCTCGCCGCGCACCACGACGAAGCGCCACGGGCGCAGCCGGCCATGATCGGGCGCGCTCGCGCCGGCGGCCAGGATGCGCTCGAGCGCCGCATCGTCCGGCCCCGGCTCACCCAGGAACGCGGGCGGCACCGACTGGCGGCTGGAGAGCGCAGCCAGAGCATCCATCGTCACCTCGCAGGTTCTCCTCGCTCCGAACCAGGATCCCTTTGTGCCGTCCCGGCGCGTGCGGGGCAAGGCTGGGCGCAGCCGATCGGAGCGGCGCTCAGAAGAAGCAGGTCGCGAGCAGGCCCGCGATCAGCAGCAGGGTGAAGAGCAGGAGATAGGGCAAGGTCCGACCCTCAGGCGATCACGAGATCGAGCGGCGCCCTGGAGAGCGGCTCCGGCCCCCCGGTCGTGACCAGGGAGGTGCGTGCGAGCGTCATGGCGAGCCCGCGCTCGCTGTCGGCAAGGATCATATGCAGGAAGAGCACCATGCCGGGTGCGATCTCGACCGGGTTGCCGGCGTAGAACATCGGCCAGTCCATCCACGACGGCGCGTAGGTGGTGCCGAGCGAGTAGCCGCAGGCGTTGAGGCGGTGCGCGCGCATGCCATGCGCGTCGAGGACCGCGGCCTGCGCCGCGAACACCTCGCCCATGGTCGTGCCGGGGACCAGTCTCGCCTCCGCGGCCTCGAGCGCCTCGCGGCAGGCGGCGTGCATGGCCCGCTGGCGCGCCGGCGGCTCAGCGACGAGGAGCGTGCGCATCAGCGCCGCGTGGTATTGCCGGTAGACGCCCGCGAACTCCAGCGTGAGCTGGTCCTGTGCATCCAGCCGGCGGCGGCCGGACTTGTAGCGGCAGAGCAGGGCGTCGGGTCCGGAGCCGATGACGAAGGGGTTGCCCGGATAGTCGCCGCCACCGCGGAAGATCGCGGCGTGCATCGCGGCCAGGATCTGGCCCTCGTCCGCGCCCGGGCCGGTCTCGGCGATCGCCGCATCGAGCGCGGCATCGGCGAGCTCCGCCGCGCGGCGCACGTAGACCAGCTCGGCCTCCGACTTGACCACCCGCAGCCGGCTGATCAGATCGGACGCGTCGATCGTTCTTGCGAAACCGTCGAGCGCGGCATCGAGCCGCCGGCCATTGCCGGCGGTGAGGCCATGCGTCTCGTACTCGATGCCCAGCCGCTTGCCGGCGAGGCCCTTCTCGCCCAGCAGATCCCGCAGGTCGTGCGCGGCATCGCTGCCCTCGCGGTCGACCCAGACGCGGATATCCTCGATGGTCGAGGTGTGCTGCGCCTGCCTGAGGTCCGGGGAGCGGGTCAGCAGCGCCATGTCGCCGTCGGCCCGCAGCACCAGGCACTGAAAGAAGCAGTAGCCGAAGGTGTCGTAGCCGGTGAGCCAGTACATGCTCTCC
>CAZXYL010000801.1:0-2953 GCA_964644915.1 uncultured Geminicoccaceae bacterium | reverse complement strand
AGAGGGCGCAGAGAGGAGTCGCGCCCGCGGCGGCCCCTGTGGATGATTTTTCTGAGCGTAACTGGCAAAGGGGGCATTGACGGTTCTGGATTATTAAGAGATGCTAGGCCGAATCCGATCCGGGTGAGCGAAGGGATTGTCCGACTGCATGTATGCTGCCGACTCGACGGCCGGATCGACAGCTGGTGAACCGGTCGAGGCCGGCAACGGCCCCGAGCTGTTCCAGATCCGCGGCCACGTCCGGACGCTGATCACGTTGCGGCTGATCGAACCGCGCGACGAACGGTTCTTCCTCGTGCTCCAGAAGGCGCTCGCCCGGTCGCCCGAGTTCTTCCGGCACGCGCCGGTGGTGCTGGATGCGGGCGCGGTCGCGGGGCAGCCGCCCCTGAACCTCGCCGAGTTCGCGCGCCGTCTGCGCCAGCAGCACCTGGTCCCGATCGGGCTGCAGAACGGTGACGAGGCGTGGAGTCAGATGGCGGTCAAAGCGGGGCTCGCGCTGTTCCCGACGGCTCGGCCGCTCGAGCTGATGGCCGACGAGCCCCGGCCGAGGGCCTCGGACGAGGCTAGGCCGCGCCCGTCGGAGGAGCCCGCATCGCGCCGCAATGCGACCATCGTGGTGCAGGAGCCCGTGCGGGCGGGGCAGCAGATCTACGCCGAGGGCGGCGATCTGATCGCGCTCGCACCGGTCAGCCCCGGCGCCGAGGTCGCCGCCGACGGCCACGTCCACATCTACAGCCACCTGCGCGGGCGAGCGCATGCCGGCGTCAGTGGCGATCGCGAGGCGCGCATCTTCTGTCACAATCTCGAGGCGCAGCTGGTCTCGGTCGCCGGCGCGTGGGTGGTCAACGAGGACATCGAGGCGCGTTTTCTCGGCCAGCGGGTCCAGATCTGCTGGTCGCACGACGCGCTCGTGATGGAGCCTCTCCCCTGACGAGGACTCCAGACTTCGGCTGGTAGGAGGAGACAGTTGGCAAAGATCATCGTGGTCACCTCAGGCAAGGGCGGCGTCGGCAAGACGACGACCGCGGCCGCGTTCGCGACCGGGCTGGCCTTGCAGGGCAAGAAAACGGCGGTCGTCGACTTCGACGTGGGCCTGCGCAACCTCGACCTGATCATGGGCTGCGAGCGCCGCGTGGTGTTCGATCTGATCAACGTCATCAATGGCGACGCCAAGCTCAACCAGGCCCTGATCAAGGACAAGCGGGTCGAGGGCCTCTACGTGCTGCCGACCTCGCAGACGCGCGACAAGGACGCGCTGAGCCGTGACGGCGTCGAGCAGGTCCTGGAGGAGCTCAGGAAGGATTTCGACTACATCGTCTGCGACAGCCCGGCCGGCATCGAGCACGGCGCCCAGACCGCGCTCTACTTCGCCGACGAGGCGATCGTGGTCACCAATCCGGAAGTCTCCTCGGTGCGCGACAGCGACCGGATGGTGGGCCTGCTCGCCAGCAAGTCGCGGCGGGCGGAACGCAACGAGGAGCCGATCAGATCGCATGTCCTGATCACGCGCTATGACCTCGAGCGGGTGCTGCGTGGCGCGATGCTCAAGGTGGACGACGTCGTCGAGATGCTCGCCCTGCCCCTGCTCGGCGTCATCCCCGAATCGGAATCGGTGCTCCAGGCCTCGAACATCGGGGCGCCGGTCGTGCTCGACGAGCAATCGAAAGCCGGCCAGGCCTACCGTGACGCGGTCGCCCGCTATCTGGGCGAGCAGCTCGAGTACCGCTTCGTCGCGGCCGAGAAGAGCGGCTTCGGCCTCGGATTGTTCAATCGACTGTGGCGGAGGAGCGCGTGAGCATCTTCCAACGATCCTTTGCCGGAAGCGGCGCGAGACTGTTCAGCTTCTTTCGCCCCTCGCCGCCGCGCACGGCGGATACGGCCAAAGAGCGCCTGCAGGTCCTCCTCGCACTCGAGCGCAGCACCAGCAGCTCGTGGCCGAACTTCCTGCCCGACCTGCAAAAGGACATCATGCAGGTGATCAAGAAGTACGTCGAGATCGACGAGGACAAGGTCTCGATCGAGGTCGAGCGCGGGCCCGAGGTGTCGATGCTCGACATCAATGTCGAGCTGCCGCCCCCTCGCGCCGCGGTGCAGCTGCAGGCCGCCGGCTGAGGCCTGGCCGGCCACCGGCTTGCGGACGGTGCTACTGCCGCACTGCCGGTGATGCGCCCAAGACTTCGATGTTGGGATAGCTGGCGCTCGCCCGCCGGGCGAAGCGTTGGTCGGCGGTCACCAGCGGCACCCCCAAGCGACTCGCGAGCGCAAGGTAAAGGCAGTCCGGGAGTGGATGGTCCAACTGCAGGGCCAAACGGCAGCCGTCGTCGACATCCTCCGAGTCGGGCACCAGCACGAGTCGGTCGGCGGCCAGAGTGCGACGCCACAGATCGAGCGCTTCGGCGCAGGCTGCGAACGGCATCTCCCGACGTCGCGCCTTCTTGACCAAGGCGGCGGCAACCTCCACCCGAGCCAGCGCCGGGGCCAGCAGCGCCCTGGAATCCTCCAGTACGGCTCGCGCTGCCGCCTCGTCCGGCTCCGGGGCGAACCACTTCACCGCCACGCTCGCATCGACCACGATCAACCGATTTCCTCATCTCGGATCTCGCGTATCAGCGGCGTCGAGTCCGTCATCATGCCGTATCTGGCGCGCAGGCTTTCCCTGAAGGCATTGATCTCGTCGACCAGCGCGGCGCGGCGCGCCCGGGCGACCTCGGTCAGTGTCTGCCGCAGCTCTTCCTCGAGCGAACGCCCGGCGCGTCTGGCCTGGGCGCGGAACGACTGCACGACCCAGTCATCGAGCTTGCGGATCTTGACGTCGGCCATCTCGTGCTCCTCGCGAGGTCATATGACCCCATGGGGGCAGCCGGTCAAGCACGCGCCGGACCGTCAAGTCCGGTCAGGAGCCGTCGCGCGTGCCGCCTCTTGCCAGGGACTTGATGATGCCGTGCAAGAGGTG
>CAZXYL010000800.1:0-1781 GCA_964644915.1 uncultured Geminicoccaceae bacterium | reverse complement strand
GTCGACGTCGCGCTGGCCGGCGGCGCCATCGCGCGCGCGGGCGTGCCCTCGGGGGCATCGACCGGCTCCAAGGAGGCGATCGAGCGCCGCGACGGCGACAAGGGCGTCTATCTCGGCAAGGGCGTGCTGCAGGCGGTCGACGCCGTGAACGGCGAGATCGCCGATGCCCTGCTCGGGCGCGACGCCGTCGACCAGGTCGACCTGGACCGGGCCATGATCGAGCTCGACGGCACCGACAACAAGAGCCGGCTCGGCGCCAATGCCGTTCTGGGGGTGAGCCTGGCGGTGGCGAAGGCGGCGGCGACCCAGCTCGAGGTGCCGCTCTATCGCTATGTCGGCGGCGTCTCAGCGCGCATCTTGCCGGCGCCGATGATGAACGTCATCAACGGCGGCGCGCACGCCGACAACCCGATCGACCTGCAGGAGTTCATGATCATGCCCGTGGGCGCGCCCTCGTTCAGCGAGGCGCTGCGCATGGGCGCCGAGATCTTTCACGCGCTCAAGAAGGCGCTCAAGGACGCCGGTCACAACACCAACGTGGGCGACGAGGGCGGCTTCGCGCCCGACCTCAAGAGCGCCGACGAAGCGCTTGCTTTTCTTGAAAAATCCGTCGAAGGTGCCGGCTACCGCCTGGACGAGCAGGTGGTGTTCGCGCTGGACCCGGCCGCCAGCGAGTTCTTTAAGGACGGCCGCTACGAGCTCGCTGGCGAGGGCAAGACGCTGGACGCCGACGGCATGGTGCGCTTCTACGAGGAGCTCTGCTCCCGCTATCCGATCCGGTCGATCGAGGACGGCATGGCCGAGGACGACTGGGACGGCTGGAAGGCGCTGACCGAAGCCCTGGGCGACCGCGTCCAGCTCGTGGGCGACGATCTCTTCGTCACCAACCCCAAAATTCTGGCGGAAGGCATCGAGCGTGGAGTCGCGAACGCGATTCTGGTCAAGGTCAACCAGATCGGCACGCTGACCGAGACGCTGGACGCCGTGGAGCTGGCCCACCGCGCCGGGTACCGGGCGGTCTTCTCGCACCGCTCGGGCGAGACCGAGGATGCGACCATCGCGGATCTCGCGGTCGCCACCAATTGCGGCCAGATCAAGACCGGCTCGCTCTCCCGCTCCGATCGTCTGGCAAAGTACAACCAGCTCCTGCGGATCGAGGAAGAGCTGGGTTCCGCGGGCCGTTATGCGGGCCTTGGCGCGCTTCGCGTCTGATCGCGCCGTGCTCGGGCGCGCGCTCGCGGGCGGGATCCTTCTTCGCCGGCATTGGCTCTCCCTGCTCGCCTTCGCGCTCGTCGGGTATTTCAGCTATCACCTGGTCGACGGCAACCGCGGTCTGCTCGCCTGGCAGCAGTACGGCCAGGAGCTGGAGACCACCCGTGCGGAGCTTGCGCGGCTGCGGACCGAGCGCGCCGCACTCGAGCGCAGGATCGAGCGGCTGCGCCACGACAGCCTGGACCCCGACCTGCTCGACGAGGAGGCCCGACGCACGCTCTCGCTGGTCGACCCGATGGACGTGATCGTCCTGCTGGAGCCAGAGTCTCCAGTGCGGTAGTCATGGGTGCTGCGCGTCGCTAGCAGCAACCATCTGATTCCAGCTCTGTGAGCGTGATCGATCGAGGCTGGTCGAGTGGACCATCGGCTCCATGAGGATCGTGTTGGACACGGACGTGGTGGTCGCCGCGACCCGAAGCGACCGAGGCGCCTCGTTTCAGTGGCTACTCGCAGCTTTGGAGAGGCGTGTGACTTTGCTCCTGTCCGTGCCGCTCTGCCTCGAGTACGAA
>CAZXYL010000799.1:0-2719 GCA_964644915.1 uncultured Geminicoccaceae bacterium | reverse complement strand
CCGTCCAGGAGCTGCGGGCCTACGCCGCGACGCTCGCCATCCGCACCACCGAGCGCATGCTGGCCGAGGAGCTCGACGAGCAGCAGGCGCACGACCTGGTCGACCGGGCGATCGCCGAGATCGGCCGGAAGCTCGTCTGAGCCTGGAATCGCCGCTGCCGGTCGCGACTACCGGGCGACGCTGCGCCTGCGCCGGATCAGCGACGGCGAGCGGACCTTCGCCGAGTGGGCCGGGAGCTTCGAGGCCGACCCGCCGGAGAAGCGGGCGGAGGCCGAGACGCTGCTCAGCACCGCCGTCTACCAGGGCGGCCTCGACGCGCTCAAGAAGCACTTCGGCGCCTAGCCGGCACGAGACCGGAGACCCCCGGCCGGGGCGACCGGGGGCCTTCGGTGCCGGCGCCGCTTTGCCGGCGGACGGCACCGCTCACGATCAGACGATCCGGCCGGTCCTCGAGCCTCTCCCTCGGATCCGGCCGGGCGCAGCCTCCTCACGGCATGGCCGTCTGCGCCGCGGACTGCATGAAGATCGGCGGCCTCGGGCCGGATGGAGGCGAGCGTCAGGCCGGCAGGCCCGCCATGCGGAGGCCGTCGGCCAGTCGCTCGAGATCTGCGGGGTTCTTGTAGGGAAGCACCTTTCGCCGGTGCGCAAAGGAGTACTCCGGATTGATCCGCCGGGCCTCCTCCCACTCGGTGCGGGCCTCTTCGTGGCGGCCGAGTTGGCCGAGGGTCGAGGCGAGCAGGACGCGCGTCGTATCCGCGTGCGGGTTGCGCCGGAGGCGCTCGCGAAGAAGAGCCGCCGCCTCGTCGAAGCGGTCCAGGTGGAAGTGCGCCAGGGCGAGAAAGTGGAGGTAGAGGTCGGGGTAGTGCGGGTCGAGGCCGAACGCGGTGTTGAAGGTCTCGATCGCCTCCTCGGCGTGGCCGGCATAGGTGAGGACGAGAGCCGTGTGCACATGCCCGAGCGCCGAGCTCGGCTCGAGCGCGATGCAGGTCCGCCCCTCGTCCAACGCCCGGTCATGCTCTTTCTGCCACATCAGCACGACGCCCAACGCCCAGTGGCATTCGGGATCGTCGGGCGCCTGCTCCACCGCTTGTTCGGCGAGGGCCCGCGCGTCCCGGAGCGACGCGGGCGGATCGGGCACCCAGCGGTTGACGAACTCGTGGGCGCGCGCGAACGCGAGGAGCGCATAGGCCCTGCCGAAGCCGGGATCGAGCGCGATCACCCGGCGCATCAGGTCCTGCCCGGCGCGGCCTTCGATTCTGGTGTGCAGCCAGATCAGCTCGCGACCGCGCAGGAAAAGGTCGTACGCCTCGAAGTTCGCCGTGCCCCGATCGGACAGCCGTCGCTGCTCGCCCGGCTTCAGCTGCAGGGCAAGCGCGGAGACGATCTCGCGCGTCAGTTCGTCCTGAACGGCGAAGATGTCGGTCAGTTCGCGGTCGAAGCGGTCCGCCCAGAGATGCCCGCCGGTGGCCGAGTCGACCAGCTGCGCGGTCACGCGGACCCGGCTGTTCGCCCGGCGCACGCTGCCTTCGAGCACGTAGCGGACGCCGAGTTCGCGCGCTACCTCGGGCACGGAGACCGCCCGGTTCTTGTAGACGAAGGACGAGTTGCGGGCGATCACGTGCAGGTCGGACAGTTTCGACAGGTCCGTGATGATGTCCTCGCTGATCCCGTCGGAGAAATACTCCTGCTCCGCATCGCCGCTCATGTTGGTGAAGGCGAGGACCGCGATCGACGGCTTCTCGGCCACGGTCGCGGACGCGCGCGGCAGGGCATCGCGGCTCTCCGCCGCGTGCGCGGGGCGGTCGAGAGGGACGACCCGGAACACCTCGATCGGCCGCGCGATGTTCTTGACGGTGTGCTCGCCCCGGCTCTCGAGCCGGACCCCGGTCTTGTTCCGCACCTGGTCCGCGGCAGCGCGCGACAGACAGATGCCGCCCGGAGATGCGAGCTTCTCGAGCCTCGCCGCGACGTTGATCCCGTCGCCGTAGAGATCCTCGCCTTCGACGATCAGATCACCGAGATTGATCCCGACACGGAGGTCGATCCGCCGATGCTCCGGCTCCGCCTCCTGGTGCGCCGCCATCGCCTCCTGGATGGCGACGGCGCAGCGCACCGCATCCACCACGCTCGCGAACTCGACGAGCAGCCCGTCGCCCATCAGCTTGACCAGCCTTCCGCGATGGCGGGCGATGGCCGGCTCCACGATCGCGCGCCTGAGCTCCTTGAGGCGGGCGAGGGTGCCCCCCTCATCCACCTCCATCAGACGCGAGTAGCCCACGACATCGGCCGCCAGGATCGCCGCGAGCCGGCGCTGGATCTCCTCCCCGTTCATGGCGGTGACCCTTCGCTGCCGGGACGGGGTGATCATACCGTCCCGGTCTCCGGGGATTCCCCAGTTGCCGGCTCCTGAAGGCCGATGATGCGTCGATTTGCCGCACAAGGCAAGCCTTCTGATGGACCGCGAGGGCCCGTCGCGTACCCCACGGTCACGCCCCGTCGTTCGTTCCAAGGCACTGACAATGTTAGCAAAATCTGGCGAAATCATCACCAGACATTCGACCCATCCGGGGAATCCGGGCTGAGAGGCGGCGGACGGATCGCTCCGGGTCGGTCCGTCCACTCGCTTCAGCGCAGCAGGTTGGTCCAGATCCGGTCGTACAGCCGGATCACCTCGTCCTCGCAGGGCGGCACGAACTCGGGGTCGGGCGCGCCCGCGGGG
>CAZXYL010000798.1:0-2511 GCA_964644915.1 uncultured Geminicoccaceae bacterium | reverse complement strand
GAGGAGGCGCGCTTCGTCGGCGAGGAGATCGAGGCGCACCAGCGCCGGGGCGGTACGCTGAAGGAGGTCGCGGTGCTGGTGCGGGCGGGTTTTCAGACCCGCGCCTTCGAGGAGCGCTTCATCAATCTGGGGCTGCCCTATCGCGTGGTCGGCGGGCCGCGCTTCTACGAGCGCGCCGAGATCCGGGACGCGATCGCGTATCTGCGCCTGGTGCACCAGCCCGACGACGATCTGGCGCTCGAGCGCATCATCAACGTGCCCAAGCGCGGCCTGGGCGATGCCACGGTACAGCTCCTGCAGCGCACGGCGCGCGATGCCGGCGGCACGCTGTTCGCAGCCGCGCGCACGCTCTGCGCCACGGACGAGCTGCGCCCCAAGGTGCGCACCACGCTCACCCGCCTGCTCGACGACTTCGAGCGCTGGCGGGAGCAGGCGACCCGGACCGCACCGCGCACGCTCGCGGAGAGCGTGCTCGAGGAATCGGGCTACGTGCGCATGTGGCAGGAGGACCGCTCGCCCGAGGCGCCGGGGCGGCTCGAGAACCTGAAGGAGCTGGTCCAGGCGCTGGCCGAGTTCGAGACCCTGGCGGGCTTCCTCGAGCACGTCGGTCTGGTCATGGACAACGCTGCCGACCGCACGGCCGACATGGTCACGCTCATGACGCTGCACAGCGCCAAGGGCCTGGAGTTCGATGCCGTGTTCCTGCCCGGCTGGGAGGAGGGCCTGTTCCCGCACCAGCGCGCGATGGACGAGGGCGGCGCCGGGGCGCTCGAGGAGGAGCGCCGGCTCGCCTACGTCGGGATCACGCGGGCGCGCCGCCAGCTCACCGTCAGCTACGCCGCCAACCGGCGCATCTACAATTCATGGGCGAGCAGCCTGCCTTCGCGCTTCCTCGAGGAGCTGCCGCCCGAGCACACCGAGTTCCTGCAGCGCGTGACCGTGCAGGAGCCGCAGATGAGCGGCTGGTTCGACGATCTGCGCGCGGGCGGCCGCGGCCCCGGCTTCGCCCGCTTGCGCGCCGCGGGCAAACCGCCGACCATCGACGGCCACGCGCGCGTGCTCAGGACCGAGCTGCCGAAGAGCCCGCACGCGATCGCGGTCGGCCAGCGGGTGTTCCACGAGAAGTTCGGCTATGGCGAGGTCGTTACGGTCGAGGGCAACAAGCTCGAGATCGCCTTCGAGAAGGCCGGGACCAAGAAGGTCATCGACAGCTTCGTCGCGCCGGCCTGAGGGCGCGGACGGGACGCCGCAGCTCTGGCAGAGCCGCTTTCTGGTGCCGGCCGGCGCGGTCGAGCTGTTTCTGGCGGCGCTGGACTCCGAAGGGCTCGGCGTCTCCGCTTTCGAGGAGGACCCGGCCGGTGCGGGCCCGGGCGCTCCCTGGCGGATCGAGCTGCTGCACGCCGAGGAGCCCGATCAGCATGCGCTCGCAACCCGGCTCGCACCGCTCGCCGAGCGGGCGGGTCTGGAGCGGCTGGATCTCACGATCGCACCGGTGCCGGGCGAGAACTGGCTCGCCCGAACCGCGGCGGACTTTCCACCGCAGCAGGTCGGGCGCTTTTGGATCTTTGGCAGCCACGTCACGGACCCGGCACCCGCGGGCACGACGCCACTCCTGATCGATGCCGGGCTCGCCTTCGGCTCGGGCGAGCACGCGACGACGCGGAGCTGCCTGCGCGTGCTGGACCGACTGGCGCGGCGGCGGCGTCTCAAGCGGGTCCTGGATCTGGGATGCGGGTCCGGGGTGCTGGCGATCGCCGCCGCGAAGTGCTGGACGGCACAGGTCGTCGCCTCCGACAACGACCCGAGCGCGGTCGCGGTCGCCGGGCAGAACGCGGCGCTCAACGGCGTCGCCTCGCGCGTACGCTGCCTGCAGAGCGAGGGCTTCGCGAGTCCACGGCTGCGCGCGCTCGGGCCTTACGATCTGATCCTCGCGAACATCCTGGCCGACCCGCTCGCCGCGATGGCTCGAGATCTCGCCCGCGCCCTGGCACCGAGCGGGACGGCGGTGCTCGCGGGCCTGCTCGAGGCGCAGGCGGACGCGGTGCTCGCAGCCTATCGGCGCGCCGGCATCCGGCGGCAGGCGCGCGTGCGCCAGGGACCCTGGACCACGCTGGTCCTCAGTCGGTCACGGCACGCGGCAGCCGGCCGGTCTCGCAGCGGATCACGCGCACGCCCACGGTCGACGTCCTGAGCAGCGCGCAGGCCACCGCAACGCCCGCCGCCGGCTCCACCAGCCAGAGCTCGTCGCCGGCCGCCACCTGCCAGCGGCCGGGTGCCATCACGGCCGGCTGCGCCGCCAGAGGCGGCATGGCCGAGCCGCGCAGCACGAGCGGGCCGTCCTCCTGGCCGGCGCCATCCGCCGGCCCGTCGGCCTGCGCCTGGCCATGGCCAAGAAGCAGCGCGCAGATGATCACGGTCCCACAGATCCACAGAGCCCTCACACCGCCTCTCCCAGACATCGATGCCGTTTTCTCGTCGCGTTTTCGAGCCGATACCATGACACAGTTCGAC
>CAZXYL010000797.1:0-2378 GCA_964644915.1 uncultured Geminicoccaceae bacterium | reverse complement strand
CGAGAACTCCTGGAACACCGCGCTGATGCCGAGCGAGCGCGCCTGGTGCACCGAGGCGAGGTCGAGCGGCTGGCCGCGAAAGAACATGCGGCCGCCGCTCGGGCGCAGCGCGCCGGCGACGATCGAGATCAGCGTCGACTTGCCGGCGCCGTTCTCCCCGAACAGCACGTGCACCTCGCCCGGGCGCAGCTCGAAGTCGACCCGGTCGAGTGCCAGCACGCCCGGGAACTGCCGGCTGATCTGCTCCAGGCGGAGCAGGGGCACGTCCTCCCCTCCGGAAGGATCGCGCCCCTGCGGTGCCGTGGCCGACATGGAGCCTTGGCGGTCTCAGTCGACCGTGAACGTCGGCCTGAAGTCGTCAGGTGCCAGCGACGAGCCGCGATCGAAGGTCTCGATGTTGGACTCGTCGATCACGTAGAGCGCGGGCCCGACGTGCTCGAGGTAGTCCTTGCCTTCCAGGATCCGGATCGCCTGATCGACCGCGACCCGGCCCTGGATCACCGCGGAATCGGTGGGTGCCGCCAGGATCTGGCCGCGCCGGATGCCCTGATCCACGCCCGGCGTGAAGTAGTAGGACACGATCTGGATCTCGTCCTCGAGCCCGCGCGAGCGCAGCAGGCCGGTCGCGGCCTCCGCGGTCACGGCCGTGCCGACGACGTAGTCGATGTCCGGATAGGCCTCGAGCGTGTCCTCGACCAGCTTGAGCTGCACCTCCTTGCCGGTGTCGCCGTACTTGGTGTCGACGATCTCGATCGCGCTGTCCTCGACCGCCTCCTTGAACCCCTGATCGCCCGCCTCGACCCAGCCGGCGCCCGGCGGCCCCGGGAACCAGGCGACCCTGACGGGATCCGAGCCCGCGGGGTGCCGCTCGGCCAGATATTCGCCCGCCTTGGCCCCCATCTCACCGAACGAGACCAGCGACTTCGCAGAGAGCTCGGGCGAGGAGATGCCGTTGATCACGTCGATCACCGGGATGTCCTTGCTGCGGATCTCGGAGACCAGGTTGTTCAGGCCGTCGAGCGAGATCGCGCCGATGATCACGGCATCGGCGCCGGCCGCCACGCAGTCCTCGATCTGCGAGACCTGGGTGTTGAGATTGGTGTAGCCGCCGGCCTCGACGAGCTGCAGACGGACGCCCTGGCGCTTCGCTTCATCGATCACGCCATAGTCGACCGCCATCCAGTACGCGTCCTTCATGTGCGGGAAGGACACGCACAGATCCCACTTCTCCTCCGCCGCATCCAGCGGCTCGTAGTCGACGGTCGTGCGCGGGCTCGCCATGTCGAACGGCGGATCCCAGACCTCGACCGGATAGGCCCACTTGTCGGCCGCTACAGCCCCCGTCGCGACCAGCGCCACGGCGGCCACGCCCACCGCCAGCGCCAACGGCGCCCTGGTCTTCGTCATCATGCCCTTGCTCCCCGATGCGGGTGGTTATGCGCGCGGCGTCTCTCTCGGGCGCCGCGTTGGCGCCATGTTCGCGTAGGGCGAGCAGCTTGTAAATGCCGCCTCACTTGAACTCGATCTCGATGAAGGCGAACTCGCCCTCGCTCGCGTTCACCACGTCGTGCTCGACGCCCTTGGCGCGGAAATAGGGCAGGCCGGCCGTGAGCTCGGCCACACTCTCCTGCCCGCCCGGCCCGATCAGCCTGAGCCGGCCCGTGGTCAGCGGCACCACGACGTAGTCGTGCTCGTGCCGGTGCCAGCCGGTCGCGGCACCCGGCGCGAAGCGCCATTCCGTCACCCGCGTCCGCTCGTTGTCGATCCGCACCGTCGGCCGCGCCTTCTTCGCCTGCTCGCCCATCGCTCGTCCCCCCGATGACTGCATCTTCTTTGGATGGCAGGGCCGCGCCCTTCGCGCTAGCATGATGTGGAATGAAGGGCTGCAACAGCCCGGCGGGACAGGGGGGCATGGGCATGGCCAAGGGTGTGATCGGCGCCTCGATCCGGCGCAAGGAGGACGCGCGGTTCCTCGTGGGCGAGAGCCGGTACACGGACGACATCACCTTTCCACGCCAGACCTTCGCCTACATCCTCCGCTCGCCGCACGCCCACGCCCGCATCCGGTCGATCGACACCAGCTCTGCGAAAGGCATGCCCGGCGTGGTCGCGGTCTTCACGGGCGCCGATATCCTTGCCGCCGGCCTCGGCGGCCTGCCCTGCGGCTGGGGCGTGACCGACCGCCACGGCCAGCCGATGGCGGAGCCGGCGCACCCGCTCCTGGTCCAGGACGTGGTCCATCACGTCGGCGACAACGTCGCGATGGTGATCGCCGAGACGCGCGAGCAGGCGCGCGACGCCGCGGAAGCGCTTCAGATCGACTACGAGCCCCTGCCCTGCGTGACCACTCCGGTCGAGGCGCTGACCGAGGGCGCGCC
>CAZXYL010000796.1:0-3799 GCA_964644915.1 uncultured Geminicoccaceae bacterium | reverse complement strand
CTGCGACGAGGTGACCAGCGCGCTCGACGCCCAGGTCGCCGACGGCGTGCTGCGCCTGCTCCTGCGCCTGCAGGACGAGACCCGGATGTCCTACGTGTTCATCACCCACGACCTCGCCACCGTGAAGGCGATCGCGGATTCGATCGTGGTCATGTACCAGGGCCGGGTGGTCGAGCAGGGCCCCAAGCGCGAGGTGCTCACGCCGCCGCACGACCCCTACACCGAGCTGCTCCTCTCCTCGGTGCCCGAGACCGAGGTCGGCTGGCTCGACCGCACGCTGGCCGAGCGCGCGGCCAAGAAGGCCCGCGGCGAGAAGGTGCTCGAAGCCGCGGATCAGTAGCCGTCCTTGGCTTAACTCCGCCACGACTGCTGATCGCCCGGGAGATCACCCAGCGGATCCAGGATCTCGACCCTGCGCGACGGCGCGTCGTTCCAGCGCCAGAGCACCAGGTTCACACCGCCGGGATCTTGCACCGAGGGCACGCGGACCCCGGCTGCTCCGCGTTGATACAGGCGTTCGGCGAGAACCCAGGTCGGCGGCCTCTGGCGAAGGACGAGCGCAATGTGCTTCCACGGGCTGCGCAGTTCTTCGAGCTCCACACCGGCGCGCGTGCGGATCTCGGCATCGCAAAGATTGACGACGCCCGCCACTTCGACATCGTACGCGCACAGCGTGCCCGGGCGGATGCCGAGATCCTGCTCGTATTCGGCGATTGCCGTCACGTAGTTCTGCGACATGTAGAGCGCCTGTATGCCGGGCGGATTGAAGCGGCCGCCGCGCGCCGCCGCGCCCTCGCCCGAGAGCGGCGCCTGGGCCCATTTCGGCGCGAGCATCCGCCAGAACCGGCCACGCAGCCGGATCCCCGGCGGCATCAGGCGTAGACGCCGTCCCGCAGCATCTCGAGGTGGGCGAGCACCGCGTCGGCGTGGCCGGCGGCGACCAGTTCCTCGGCAGTCTGACCATCGAAGCCGGCCAGCGGCTGGTGCTTGAACCAGATGATGGCGCGTCCCGTATCCCCGCCCATCAAATCGGCGGCAGCTGCCACGATGCGCACCACCTCGCCGAGCCGCGCCTGCACGGCCGGCGATTCCGGACGCTGGCGAAGGGTATTGCGGTGCACCTTCACGAGCCTTGCGAGCTGCGCGAGCGGCAGCCTCAGCGCCTCACTCATCCGCTCGGGCGAGAGCAGGCGGCTGCGCGCATCGGTCACATCGTCGATAAAAGAACTCAGCATCTTCCCGGGCCTTGTGCACGAGATGTGCACCATATGCTGCGGGCATGCACCCGCGTCAAGCGGAGCCGTCTCCACCCTCCACCCGCGGGAAGCGGCGCGCGTGCTCCAGATCGGTGAGATCGGCCTCGCCGCTCACGTAGCCGCGCGCGTGCAGGCCGGGCTGCCAGTCCCAGGGCGTGCGGCGCCCGCTGGTCAGCGCCCGCCAGGCGAGCCGGCGCGCGCGCTGGTTGGCGACGATCGCGGCGTAAAGCCCGTGCGGATCCCAGCGGCTCAGCACCTCGGCCTCGAACTCCCGCACCAGCTCCTGGGATTCGGGCCGGCCGGCGAGATCGTCGAGCTCGTCCGGGTCGTTCGTGAGATGGAACAGCAGCGGCGGGTCGAGCTCGCTCCAGATGAACTTGTGTGGGCCGCGGCGGATCATGAAGATCGGGGCGAGCGCGCCCTCCGCCAGGTACTCGCCCAGCATGCTACGCTCGCCCAGATCGCCGCCCTCCAGCAGCGGCACCAGGCTCCCGCCGTCGCCCTCGAGCGGCAGGTCTGCGGCCTCCGATCCCGGCTGCCCGAGCTCGACCAGCGTCGGCAAGAGGTCGACCAGCGAGACCGGCGTCGACACCCGACGGGACCCGAAACGCCCGGTGGCATGGACGATCAGCGGCACGCGCATCGCCCATTCGAACAGATGCATCTTGTACCAGAGGCCGCGCTCGCCCAGCAGCTCGCCGTGGTCCGCGGTGAGGATCACGATCGTGTCATCAGCCAGCCCGAAGCCCCGCAAGGTCGCCAGCAGGTCGCCCACGCGGTCGTCGACGTAGGAAACGGCGCCGTAGTAGGCATGGCGCGCGCGGCGCACGTCATCGTCGGTGATCTCAACCTCGTCCATGGCGGAGGCGCGCCAGAGCCTGCGGCTGTGGGGGTCCATGCGCTCGAGCGGGAGTGGCCCGACCCGCGGCAGATCGATCTCCGCCTCTTCATAGCGGTCCCAGTACGCCCGGGGGACCGCATAAGGGTCGTGCGGATGGCTGAATGAGACGGTGAGGAAGAACGGCCGCGCGCGGTCGCCGCGGGCGTAGTCCTTGAGGAAGCGCACGGCATGGAACCCGGTCTCGTTGTCGAAGTCGAGCTGGTTGGTCGCTTCCGCGATGCCGGCTTCCTTCACGCTCAGCATGTTGTGATACCAGGCCTCGATCCGCTCCTCCGGCCGGTCCCAGTTCGGGATCCAGCCGAAGTCGGGCGGGTAGATGTCCGGCGTCAGCCGCTCCTCGTAGCCATGCAGCTGGTCGGGCCCGACGAAGTGCATCTTGCCCGACAGGCAGGTGAGATAGCCCTGGGCGCGCAGCGCGTGCGCCAAGGTCGGCAGGCTCGCCGGGAACTCGCAGGCGTTGTCGTACGCGCCGATGCGGGACGGCAGCCGGCCCGTCATCATCGAGGCCCGCGAGGGGGCGCAAAGGGGGCTGTTGCAGGACGCCTGCTCGAACAGGACGCCCGCGTCGGCGAGCCCGGTGATGTGCGGCGCCTTGACCACCTTATGGCCGTAGCAGGGCAAGGCGAAGGCGGTCAGCTGATCCGCCATGATCAGGAGGATGTTGGGCCGGGCTCCGCCCATGTAGGCTGCCGCCCGCTCAGGTGATCACGGTCGGCGCCTCGCGTCCGGTGCGCGCCCGGATCTGGGCGAGCTCGTCGGCCAGGCGGATGATCGGGGCCAGGGCCTCCTGCGGGTCCTGACCGTGGCGGGTGGGGTCGGCCTCGAAGCGCTCGAGATAGACCCGCAGGGTCGCGCCCTGCGTGCCGGTGCCGGACAGCCGGTAGACCACCCGGCCGCCACCCTGGAGGAGGATGCGGATGCCCTGCTGGCGCGCGACCGAGCCGTCGACCGGGTCGCGATAGCTGAAATCATCCGCCTGCTCGATCACAAGAGCACCGACGCGCCGCCCGGAGAGCGTGGGCAGCTGCTCGCGCAGATCGTCCATGAGCCCGGTCGCGACCACCGTGTCGAGCTCCTCGTAGTCGTGCCGGGAATAGAAGTTGCGGCCAAAGCGTGCCCAGTGCTCGCGCAGGATCTGCGTTACCGGCTGCCGGCGCGTGGCCAGAATGTCGAGCCAGAGCAGCACCGCCCAGAGCCCGTCCTTCTCGCGCACGTGACTGGAGCCGGTGCCAAAGCTCTCCTCGCCGCAGAGCGTGATCATGCCGGCGTCCAGCAGGTTGCCGAAGAACTTCCAGCCGGTCGGCGTCTCGAAGCACTCGATGCCCATGGCCTCCGCGACCCGGTCGACCGCGCGCGAGGTCGGCATGGAGCGGGCGACGCCCACCATGCCCTTGGCGTAGCCGGGCGCCAGGCGGGCGTTCGCGGCGAGGACCGCGAGGCTGTCCGAGGGCGTGACGTAGACGCCGCGGCCGAGGATCATGTTGCGATCGCCGTCGCCATCGGAGGCGGCGCCGAGATCCGGCGCGTCCGGGCCGAACATGCGCGCCATCAGCTCATGCGCGTGGGCCGGATTGGGGTCGGGGTGCAGTCCGCCGAAGTCCTCCAGAGGCTCGCCGTTGATCACCGAGCCCGCGGGCGCGCC
>CAZXYL010000795.1:0-3015 GCA_964644915.1 uncultured Geminicoccaceae bacterium | reverse complement strand
TGCTTGGCGCGCCCGGAGAGACTCGAACTCCCAACCCCCAGATCCGTAGTCTGGTGCTCTATCCAATTGAGCTACGGGCGCGCACGCCAGCCACGCCGGGCTTGTATCCGACCTCCGGCGCGATCGCAAGAGACCGCCCCGGACGGATCAGCCCTGCTCGACCGCCCTCGCGATCGCCTGGGCCATCTCCTCGGGCGTGGCCGAGTGGCCGAAATGGCTGCGGTACTTGCCATCCGGCCCCATCAGGTAGATGAAGCCCGAGTGATCCATCAGATAATCACCGTACTCGGGATTCTCAACCTTGTTGAAATAGACCCGATAGGCGCGGGTTGCCGCCTTGACCTCGGCGTCCGTGCCGGTGAGTGCCAGCAGGCGCTCGCCGAACAGCGGCGCGTACTCAGCCAGATGCTCGACGGTGTCGCGGCTCGGATCGACCGTGATGAAGATCGGCACCACCTTGGATGCATCGTCCGGCGGCAGCATATCCACCGCCTCCGTCATGTTGGCCAACGTGAGCGGGCAGATGTCCGGGCAGTAGGTGTAGCCGAAGTAGATCAGCATGTAGCGGCCGGCGAAGTCCTGCGCCGCGACCCGCTCGCCATGCTGGTCGGTCAGACGAAAGGGCCCGCCGATCGCCGCCGCGCCGGCACTCGACTGCTCGCCCACATCCTCGCTGAACCAGATGGCAACCGCGGTGAGCGCGCCCAGCGCCACGACCAGGGCGCCGATCAGGAGTGACCAGCGGCGCCGCATGGTCGTCGCTGGCGCACCGGAGCCTCCCGACCGTCCCAACATCTCGTTCCTGCCTCCGCTCCCTGGCCTGCCGTTTGGCCTCAACCCGCTCCCCGCCTTGGTCTCATGGCCTGCCATTCCTCGTCGCTCAAGAGCTCGAGGAAATTGAACTGGCCGGCCCCCTTCAGCCACTCGCCGCCGTCGATCGACACCACCTCGCCGTTGATGAAGCCGGAGCCGTCGGCGAGCAGGAAGGCGGCGAGATCGGCCAGCTCGCGATGATCCCCGGCGCGCTTCAGCGGGTTGCGCGTCTCGAAGGCCCGCGCGAGGTCCGGCCGCGGCACCAGGCGTTCCCAGGCACCCTGAGTAGGAAATGGGCCGGGTGCGATCGCATTCAACCGTACGCCGCGCCCGCCCCATTCGACCGCGAGGCTCCGGGTCATGGCGAGCACGCCCGCCTTCGCCATCGCCGACGGCAGGACGTAGGCCGAGCCGGTCCAGGCGTAGGTCGTGGTGATGCTCAGCACCACGCCCTTGTGCCCGCCGTCCAGCCAGCGCCGCCCGCAGGCGAGCGTGCAGCTGGCGCTGCCCTTGAGCACAATGCCGATCACGGCGTCGATCGCGCGGGGCGAGAGCTCCTCGCTGCGGCAGAGGAAGTTGCCCGCGGCGTTGTTGACGAGGCCGTCGAGCGGCTGCCCGGAGAACAGCTCCTCGACCATGGCCTCGACCGCCTCGGTGTTGCGGATGTCGCAGACGTGGGTCGTTATCGTGCCGCCGGTCGCCTCTGCGTGCTCGCGCGCGGTCGCCTCCAGCACCTCGCGCCGGCGACCGCAGATCGCGAGCTCGGCACCGAGCTCCATGAAGCGGCGCCCCATGCTCTTGCCGAGCCCCGTACCACCGCCCGTGATCAGGAAGCGCTTGCCGGCGAGCAGGTCGGTCTGGAACATGGCGATGCTCCGGGGCGAGGGGGGGCGGCAGGCGACCTTAACCCGGCGGGGCCGGCCCGGGAACCGGTCAGCGCGACGGCACTACCGGGCGGCGGCGCCAAGCGAACGCGCTCAGGCCGGCGGTGGCGGCACGACCACAGCCGGCGTCGGGCCCGGCTTCAGCCGGGCCTCGCGGTGCGCGATGTAGATGCCGCTCGCGGCGATCACGGCGCCACCGATCCAGATCCACACACTCGGCACCTCGCCGAAGACGAGGAACGCGATCAGCGCCACCACCGGCAGGCGCAGGTAGTCAAACGGCACGATCACCGTCGCGTCCGCGCTCGCGAGCGCACGCGCCATGCAGACGTGACCGGCGCTGCCGAACAGGCCCAGGAGCGCGAACCAGCCGAGTTCCGCGAGTCCAGGCGTCTGCCAGACGAACAGCGCCGGCACGAGCGAGAACGGGGTCAGGAACAGCGCGAGCCAGGTGACGATGGCGCCGGCACTCTCGGTCCGGGCCATCACCTTGACCAGGATGGTCGAGGTCGCCCACACGGCGGCGGTGGCGATCGCGAGCAGGGCGACGGGATCGATCGCCTCGACGCCGGGCCGCAGGATGATCAGCGCGCCGAGGAAGCCCACCAGCGTCGCGGTCCAGCGGCGCATCCGCATGACCTCGCCCAGGATCACGACCGCGAGCACGCTCGTGAACAGCGGTGCGGTGAAGGAGAGCGCGGTCGCCTCGGCGAGCGGCATCAACGAGAGCGTGGTGAACCAGAGCACCATCGCCGCCATGCCGATGGCGGCGCGCAGCATGTGCAGCCCCGGGCGCCGGGTGCGCAGCACGCGGACCCCGCCGTGCGTGAGCCAGGGCAGCATGGCGAGCAGGCCGAAGAGGTTGCGGAAGAAGACGACCTGGAGCGGGTCGAAAGTGGCCGTGAGATGCCGCACCAGGGTGATCATGACCGCGAAGGCGGTGGCGGCGGCGCACATCCAGAGCGCCCCGCGCAAAGGTGCGGCGAGCGGCGTCACCTGCGGGCCGGCTGCGGGTCGAGCATGCGCCAGTCGAGCATCACGTGGTCAGGGGCGCATCCTAACCGCTCCGGCGGCGGCGACCAGCGCCGCGAGCGCAGGGCTGGCATGTGCGGTCCCGCGGTGCGCCGCCGCGGCGGGCGCCGGCGGGCTCATGTGGCTATGGTCGAGCGAGCCGGGCGGTCCGCTCCTGGCGCTCCTCCATGAGGAGGGTGCGCACGTCCGTGACGACCAGACGGGGGTCGAGGAAACCCAGGGTGTAGATGTTGCGGATCTCGGCGTCGCGATCGATCAGAAAGACCCGGAGCTGATGCCCGTAGGG
>CAZXYL010000794.1:0-3236 GCA_964644915.1 uncultured Geminicoccaceae bacterium | reverse complement strand
TGCATGACCTCGCCGAGCGGGCGCATGTAGTTGTGCCAGCCGGTGAAGGACGAGGTCAGCATGACGTTCTTGCGCGGCAGGACGCGGGCGTCGTAGCCGTAGCCGTCGGCGTGCTCGCCGCCCGGGAGCCCGTCCGCGTCCTTGGCCGTGGGCATCCAATGCGTGGTGATGTACTCGCCATCGTTGGTGTACTCGGCGAGCCCGGTGCGCCCGCTGCGGTCCTCGGCGTTGGACATGGCCGAGATCATGACCCTGCCGGGGAGGGCGTAGGCGCCGTGCGGCCCGGCAAGGCCGGTCTTCTCCTCGAAGTCCTCGATCGTCTTGACCAGCTTCGGGTTGGCCGGGTCGGAATAGACGTCGAAGATGAAGATCTTGCTGTCGTCGAGGCCGGCCGCCCAGAAGAAGCGGCGATCGTCGGTGAAACCGCCGTGGTGCGCCTCGTGCCGGCCGCCCACCGAATCGACGTCGATGACCTGGCCGAAGGTGGCCGAGCCGGCGCGGACGTCCACGGTCACCAGCTTGTCGGAGCCGTCGCCCAAGCCGTCGACGCCCAGCGTCCAGACGTAGACGTACTCCTCGTGGCCCGTGATCTTCGCCATGTACGGCGACATGCAGGTCTCGTCCGCCTGCACCGGCCCGGCGGTGGCGGCCAGCGCCAGGCAGAAGGACGCGCCCGTCACCTGCGCCAGCAATCGGGAATGAATAGAAGCGGTTCCCATCTCGACCTCCTGAGCTTGGATGCAGGTCCCGGGCGCTCCCGGGTTGGCTCGGAGGCGAGACATAGACGAGGCGGGTTTCAGGCCGATGTCGCGCCAGGTTTCAATCGTCTGGCTCGTGTTTCATTTGTAGCCTGCCGTCAGAACCGAATCCCCAGCTGGGTCTTCCACAACTCGATGCGCTCGAGCGTGTCCTCTGTCCGACCGGCCGTGTATCTGAAGGACAGCTTGTAATTGTCGTAACCAGGGAAAAGATAGGAGAGACCGGCTTCGAAGCGGTTGATGTGCTCGATCTCGGCGTTCACATTGTATAGGTACTTGTTCGCGACATCGATCTCGAACTGCGCGAGCAGGGTGTCCGGCGCGCCGCTCAGGCGCAGGCCGAGTTGCCCGCCGAGGCGCAGGAAGGCGGACTCGTCCTCGAGCGTCTCCTTGTCGCCCGGGTCGAACACCCGGCCGGAATCCGCGAGCGCGTCGAACCCGATTCGCGCCATGATCGGGCCGTATCGTCGATAGAACCCGAGCGGTACTGGCGCCTCCTCCGTCAGCGCCGGCGTCCAGCGCAGCTTGAGGGTGCCGATCGCGCTGTCCAGGCTCGTGTCGGTGAGAAACACGGGCGTGATCGCCAGCTCGTGGATGCCGACCGTCGGCGCCTGCACATGGCCGACGAGCTGCAGGCCGAACCCGAGCTTGTCGACCGTGTGCCGGCTGCCGTCGAAGAAGCGTTCCAGCTGGACGAAAGGTATGGTCGCGACCCGGGCGCGCTCGTCCTGTTCGAGGAGGAAGTGGTAGCCGGCGATTGCATTCACCTGATAGCTGGTCCTGTCCTCCCGCAGGTTGCCGCTGATGCTGAACTCGGCCGCTTTGACGTCGCGCAGCCGGGTGCGATCCTTGCCCAGATCGTCGATGTCGCGGGTCAGGCGGAAGTCGTCGAGCAGACCGCGCTGTGGGCTCGGCGGCGGCTCGGGCGCTGCCGGCTGCTCGGCCTCCACCCGAGGCGCCCCGGCGTCGGGCGCCGGCGCGGCCTCGACGGCCTGGCAATGGACGCGCACGAACCGGGCCGCCGGGTCCAGGACCTCGCCGAGGTGGAACGGCTGGTCCGGGGTCTCGAAGTCGGGATCGAGGGCCGGGGCGCCCGCGAGATCGAGCGGGTCGGGCCGCCGGATCCGCTCGAAGTGGTAGAGAGCGCCGCCTTCGGCGGCCACGAACATGCGCAGGCCGTCCTGGAGCGAGCGCAGCGCCCGGGCATCGGCCTCCGTGCATCCGCGGGTCGGGGCTGCCGCGCAGTATCCGGGCTGCGTGAGCGCGAGCTGCTTCTCGATCAGCAGCGTGTCGCCATCGCCGTTCGCATCCAGCGCCGCATCGCTGATCGCGGCCGTGCTGATCGCCCAGCGAATGAGACGGCTTGGATCGAGGACCCGCCGCTCACTCTCGTCCGTGGCCAGGGCTACGCACACCGCATCGGGCGGCGGCATCAGGCCCTGGGCTGCGGCCACGGATGACAGGAAGACGTGGCCGGCAAGGGCGAGCGCCGAGGCCGAACGGAAGGAGCCCAGGATCGCCCGGTTCATGGTCGGCGGTGAGCGTGGAGGACTTGGGGCAGAACACCCTGTGGATGCGGCCGGACAAGGTAGCAGCGGAAGTTCCCTGCAGGTGGAGCATGAGCCCGCTTAGCTAGCCCGAAAGCCTCGCCGCAACAACTGCAAGGACGGCCGGCGGCGGGCGACAGAACGCCCATGCGATCCAACCGCAAATGGGGCTGGACCTCGCAGGGCGTTGCCGGTCATCCTCGCTGGTGGAGCCGGAGGGCTCGCACCGGTCTCACCGCGTGCAGCCGCGGCTGCCGGGCGAAAGCCCGTTTCACACCCGAACCGAGATGTGCGCCATGACCGAGGCTCCAGCACAGGCCCCAGCTCTGCCCCAGGAGCCGCAGCCGTCGCTGATCAGCCGGACGCTCGGCCGCTGGCGTCAGGCGCTGCGTGACATCGCGAGCGCGGCGCGCCTGCCGTTCATCGGCGGCGCCGATCCGGACCTGCCGGAGGACCACGCCGAGAAGCTGCGCGCCCAGATGCACGCCTGTCTGGAGGCCAGGGGCGGCGAGGTGCTGGCGCGTGCGCAGGCGGCGAGCATCGCCTCGGCCTACCTCGCGCTCAGCCGCACGGGCAAGGCGCGCTTCTTCGAGCTGCTCGCGAACGAGTTCGGGGTGGACCGCGAGCGGGTCGAGCGCGCGATCGAGGCCTATCATGGGGCGGCGGACGAGCCCGCGACGCTCAAGGCCGAGCGGGCGCTCCGGCGATCCCTGGTCACGCCCGGTATGCGGCTGTTGACCAAGTTCAACGCCCTGCCGGAAGGCTTGCGCTTTCTCATCGACATGCGGGAGGATCTGCTCGGGCTCAAGGGAAAGCACCCCGGGCTCGATGCCCTCGACAGCGACTTCCGCCATCTGCTCGCGACCTGGTTCGACATCGGCTTTCTGTCGCGCCAGCGTCTGAGCTGGGACTCACCGGCATCACTGCTGGA
>CAZXYL010000793.1:0-4014 GCA_964644915.1 uncultured Geminicoccaceae bacterium | reverse complement strand
AGGAGTTCGACGCCTTCGCAGAGCTGGCTCGAGCAGCACCCGACCTCGACCGGGTCGCCTGGACGGTCTGCCTGCACAACACGCCCCAAGGCGAGCGCCACCCGGAATGCGTGACGAGGAACGCCTTCGGTGATCCTTACGTGTACAGCCTGTGCCCGGCGCATCCGGAGGTGCGCGCCTATGTGGTGAACCTCTGCGCCGATCTCGCCGATCGGCACGAGCTGAAGGCGCTGGCGCTGGAGACGCCCGGCTGGCTGCCGTTCGACCACGGCTTCCACCACGAGTTCGCGATGGCGCCGCTCGACCGCTTCGCCAGGACGCTCCTGGCGCTCTGCTTCGCCGATGCCACGCGCGCCGCCGCCAGGGACGCCGGCATCGACGCCGATCGCCTGCAGGCGAGGACGCGCGAGCTGCTCGAGCGCTGGTTCGCCGCGGATCTGGTCGTGCCGGACGAGATGGCGCGCGAGTGGTGGCTGGCGGATGTGCTCGCCGATCCCGAGTGGGGCGCGTTCCTGCGCTGGCGCTGCCGGGTGGTCGCGGACCTCGTGGCCGAGGTCAGACGAGCGTTGCCGAAAGGGACCGAGGTCTGGGCGATTCCGACCGTGCAGCGCCCGACGGCGGGCGCCTGGATCGAGGGCAGCGACCTCGGCATGCTCGCAGACGCCGCCGATGCGCTGGAGATCCCGGCCTATCAGGCGAGCGCCGCCGAGGTCTTCGCCGATGCGTGGGACGTGCGCCGCCGGGCGGGCGACGAAGCGCGGCTGCACTTCATCCTGCGGCCGAGCTTCCCCGATCTTGGCCATGGGGCAGAGACAGTCGAGGCGGTGCGCCGCCTGAAGGAGGTGAGCCCCGCCGGCCTCGCCTTCTACAACTACGGCCACGTTCGCCTGGCGGCGTTGGAGCGCGCGCGGGCGGCGCTGGCCGCCCTGGACGGCGCATGACGCGGTATCGGGACAAGGTCGCGCTGATCACAGGGGCCGGGCGGGGCATCGGCCGCGCCACCGCCGAGCGCCTGGCGAGCGAAGGGGCGGCAGTGGCCGTCCTGGATGTGGATGGTGCAGCCGCGACCGAGGTCGCCCGCAGGCTCACCGACGCCGGCGTCCATGCGCTCCCGCTCGAGGCCGACATCACCGACGAGGCGGCGCTGCGCAACGCCGTCGAGCGCACGACCGGGGAATTCGGCCAGATCGACGTTTTGGTCAACAATGCCGCACGCACGGCGAAGGGCAACCTCGAGCAGACGGAGCCCGCCGACTGGCGCTACGAGCTCGAGGGCACGCTCACGGGGGCGTTCGTGACGACCCGGCTGGTGCTGCCGGGCATGGTCGCGCGCGGCACGGGAGCGATCGTCAACATCGGTTCGGTGAACGGCCTGATGGCGTTCGGCAACCCCGGCTATTCCGCCGGCAAGGCGGGGCTCCTGAGCTTCACCCAGGCGCTCGCCGTGGAGTACGGGCCCAAGGGCATCCGCGCCAACATGGTGAGCCCCGGCACGGTCGTGACCGAGGCCCCGAGCTGGCAAGAGCGCAAGGCGCGCGATCCCGAGATTTTCCAGAAGCTCGCGCGGTGGTACCCGGTCGGGCGGGTCGGCAGGCCCCAGGACATCGCCGCCGCCGTCGCCTATATCGCCTCCGACGAGGCGGGCTTCGTCAACGGCGCCAACCTGGTGGTCGACGGCGGGCTCACCGCCGGCATCGGCCCCATGATCGAGGAGCTCACGCTCGAGACGCGCTGAGCGCGCGCCGGTGCCGGCGGACCTCGGCCGCCGCCTCGAGCGCGCCCGCGGTCATGATCAGCACGCAGCCCGCGGCCTCGCGCAGGCCGAACGGCTCGCCCGCGATCAGCGTCGCCGAGGCGGCGGCCACCACGACCTCGAGCAGCAGCAGCAGCGAGACGCGACCGGGATCGAGATGGCCCGCCCCCCAGAGCAGGAGCCAGGTGAGCGGCAGAAGCCAAACCATCGAAGCGAGCGCCGCCCAGCCGAGCGCCGCGAGCGGGGGGCCGTCCGCGACTGGCCAGACGAGCAGCATCGCGAGCGAGAGCAGGGCTGCGACCGCAAACGCGACCAGCGTCTGATCGCGGCCGTCGATGCCCTGGCCCTTGCGCACCAGCGTGATCGAGAGCGCGAACAGCACGCCCGTGGCGAGCCCCAGCCAGTCACCCGCCGAGCGTGGCAGCGGCAGACCGTCCGCGAAACCCAGGAGCACCATCGCCCCGCCGATGCCGAGCAGCACCGAGACGACGCGGACCGGCGCGATCCGCTCGCCGAGCACGAGACATGCCAGCAGCGTCGCCCAGACCGGGGCGAGGTAGAACAAGAGTGTCACCCGGACGACCTGGCCGAAGATCAGCGCGAGGTTCCAGGTGACCAGCGCGAGGCCGAACAGCCCGGCGGCGGCGAGCAGCAGGAGCCCGCCGCGCCGGAGCTCAGCGCGCCGCAGCCAGCCCAGAGGGGCCAGGGCCAGAGCCGCCGTGGTGTAGAGTGCCGCGTTGGCGGCGGCGCCCGAGAGCCCGGTCTCGGCCAGCGCGCGCAGCGGCAGCCACCACAGCCCCCATAGGATCGCCGAAAAGGCGATCGCGGCCGCGGGCAGAAGCGTCGCCCTCTCGGGTGCGAGCAGCGCGCGATCCAAAGCCTGCGGTCTCAGCCTCGGGCGCGCGGATCGCGATGCCGATAGATCAGGACCGGCTGACCGTCCAGATCCATGCGCCGCTCATAGCGGGCGCCCAGCTTCTCGGCGACGCGGATCGATGCCGCATTGTCCGGATCGATCACGCTGATGACCTCGGAAACCCCGAGCATGGCGTAGGCATAGACGAGCGCCGCGCGCCCACCTTCGGTCGCGAGCCCCCGGCCCCAGAACGCGGGATCGAGCCCCCAGCCGACCTCGAAGCCCGGCCAGCCCTCGGGCTCGTGGCAGCCGATCCGGCCGATGAACCGGCCGCCCGCCTTCTCCTCCACCGCCCAGAAGCCAAAGCCCCTGAGCTGCCAGTGGCCGATGAACATCGCGAGCTTGCGCCAGCTCTCGCCGGGGCTCATCGCCCGGGCGCCGAAGAAGCGCATGAAGGCAGGGTCCCGGTTGAGGTGGGCCAGCGGCTCGAAATCCGCGGCGCGGAACGGGCGCAGGATGAGCCGCGCGGTCTCGATCACCGGGATGCTGGTCACCGGCAAGGGCTCGCGGCCGACCACGGCGGCCGCGTGCTCGGCGGCATCCGGCGTCATCACGTCTCGTCGGCCAAGCGCAGCCAGGGCAGCAGCTCCTCGGCGAAGGCGTGCCCGGTCGGCCGGACCAGCTCCGGCCGGTCGAGCGTGCCCAGATGGATGTGCACCTCGCTGGGCCAGCGCGCGCCCTCGTAGGTCAAGGGCGTGCCGCAGCGCGCGCAGAAACCGCGGCTCACGCCCGCCGAGGATTCGAAGCGCGCCCGCTCGCCCGCCGGCCACAGGACCTTCTCGCGCTCGAAGCCGGCATAGGCCGTGACCGGCGCGCCGGTCGCGCGGCGGCAGCTCTGGCAATGGCAGTAGGCGACCCATTTCGGCGTACCGACGGCGCGATAGCGCACCGCGCCGCACAGGCACCCGCCCGTCAACTCGCTCATCTCTCGAAGTCCAAGGTGCGCCCCGCCCGCTCCGGCGCGCGGCTCAGAAGCAATAGCGCGTGAGCGCCTCGAAGGCGATGAGAAAGCCCCACTTGCCCCAGAGCGCCACGCCGACCATGAGTCCGGCCGCGAGGACCGCGAGCACCACCACGTCGAGCGGCGAGAGCCACGCCGCCCGCACCTCGTGCTCCCCCGCGCCGGAATGCTGGTCCTGCCCTGCCTGCATGGCCTGAACTTGGCGCGGCAGCCGCGTGCTTGAAAGCCAGATCACGGGCGGATGCCGCGCAGGCGCTCGTTGCGCCGGCGCAGCAGCTCGAGCGTGGTGAGCACGAGGATCGAGACGCCGATCAGGATCGTCGCCGCGGCCGCGATCACCGGGCTGATGTTCTCCCGGATGCCGATGAACATCTGCCGCGGCAG
>CAZXYL010000792.1:0-9313 GCA_964644915.1 uncultured Geminicoccaceae bacterium | reverse complement strand
TCGGCATGGTCAAGATGAAGGTCGGCAGCGTACCCGAGCAGGACCCGGAGCGGGTCGGCGCGGCGCGCCTCGCGATCGGGGCGGATGCCGATCTCTTCGTCGACGCCAACGGCGCCTACGACCGCAAGCAGGCGCTCGCCTACGCCGAGGTCTTCGCGCACGAGTACGCGGTCAGCTGGTTCGAGGAGCCGGTCTCGTCAGACGACCTCGAAGGCCTGCGCCTCCTCCGGGACCGGGCGCCGGCCGGCATGGACATCACCGCCGGCGAGTACGGCTACAGCCTGTTCTACTTCCGCCGCATGCTCGAGGCGGGTGCCGTCGACGTGCTGCAGCCGGACGTCACCCGCTGCGCCGGGGTCACCGGGTTCATGGCCGCGGCCGCGCTCTGCCAGGCGCACGGCATCCACCTCTCGGCGCACACGGCACCCGCGATCCACCTGCACCTGTGCTGCGCCGCGCCGGCGGCCCGGCACCTGGAGTGGTTCCACGATCACGTCCGGATCGAGGAGATGCTCTTGGACGGCGCGCAGAGGCCCATGAACGGCGTGCTCCGGCCCGATCTCTCGCGCCCCGGCCTGGGGCTCGAGCTCAAGGACGCCGATGCCGCCCCCTTTGCCATCTGAGGATCACTCCCGGCATGCTGTTGCGTACCGAGCCGATCGACTACCCCGCCGAGGCGGCGGACGCGCTCGCCGAGGACCTCAGGCAGCGGATCCGCGGTGAGGTGCGCTTCGATACCGGCACCCGCGCGCTCTACGCCACCGACGCCTCGAACTACCGTCAGGTGCCGATCGGCGTGGTGATCCCGCGCGACGTCGACGACGTGGTCGAGACGGTGGCCGCGTGCCGGGCGCACGACGCACCCGTCCTGCCGCGCGGCTGCGCCACCAGCCTCGCCGGCCAGACCTGCAACGTCGCGGTGGTGATCGACTTCACCAAGCACGTCAATCGCATCCTCGACATCGACGTCGAAGCCGGTCGGGCGCGGGTCGAGCCCGGCTGCATCTTCGACAGCCTGCGCCACGCGGTGAAGCCGCACGGGCTCACGGTCGCGTTCGACACCTCGACTCACGAGTACGCCACGATCGGCGGCATGATCGGCAACAACTCCTGCGGTGTGCATTCCGTGCTCGCCCAGCAGCAGGGCGCGGGCTCGGGGCGGACCCAGGATAATCTCGACGAGCTCGAGGTCCTGACCTACGACGGCGCCCGCTTTCGGGTCGGGCCGACCCCGGACGACGAGCTCGAGGCGATCATCCGGGGCGGCGGGCGGCGCGGCGAGATCTATGCCGGCCTGAAGGCCCTGCGCGACCGGTACGCCGACCTGATCCGCGAGCGCTATCCCGACCTGCCGCGCCGGGTCTCGGGCTACAACCTGACCGAGCTGCTGCCCGAGCGCGGCTTCAACGTGGCGCGCGCGCTGGTCGGGACCGAGGGCACCTGCGCCGTCACGCTCGGGGCCACGGTGCGGCTGGTCGAGAGCCCGCCCGCGCGGGTCATGCTGGTGCTGGGGTACCCCGACGTCTACAGCGCGGGCGACCACGTTACCGAGGTGATGGCGGCAGGTCCTGTCGGCCTCGAAGCGCTGGACGATCACCTGATCGGCAACATCAAGGTCAAGCAGCTCCATGCCGAGTACACGGAGCTGCTGCCCGAGGGCGGCGGCTGGCTGCTGGCCGAGTTCGGCGGCGGCGATACCGACCAGGCCGCCGAGAACGCCAAGAAGCTCATGGCGGTGCTGGGGCGGCGAGGCGATGCGCCGAACATGCGCCTGTACACCGAACCCGCGCAGCAGGAGAAGATCTGGCTGCTGCGCGAATCCGGGCTCGGCGCCACCGCCTTCGTGCCCGACGAGCCCGACACCTGGGAGGGCTGGGAGGATGCCGCGGTGCCGCCGGCCCGGCTCGGCGACTACCTTCGCGACCTCCGGGCGCTGTTCGATAGCTACGGCTACAAGAGCTCGCTCTACGGCCACTTCGGCCAGGGCTGCGTGCACTGCCGGATCAACTTCGACGTGCGCACGGAGGACGGCATCCGGAAGTGGCGGCGTTTCCTCGACGACGGTGCCGATCTGGTCGCGCGCTACGGCGGCTCGCTCTCGGGCGAGCACGGCGATGGCCAGGCGCGCGCGGCACTCCTGCCGCGCCTGTACGGCGAGGAGATCGTCCAGGCGTTTCGCGAGTTCAAGGCGATCTGGGACCCGCACGACCGGATGAACCCCGGCAAGATCGTCGACCCCTACCCGATCACCTCGAACCTGCGCCTCGGCATCGCTTACCGCCCGGCCGAGCCGAAGACGCACTTCGCCTACCCCGAAGACCGCGGCGAGTTCAGGCGCGCCGCAATCCGATGCGTCGGCGTGGGCAAATGCCGCCACTGGTCGGGCGGCGTGATGTGCCCGAGCTTCATGGCGACCCGCGACGAGAAGGACACCACGCGCGGCCGGGCGCGCGCCCTGTTCGAGATGTTGAAGGGCGATGTCATCGAGGACGGCTGGAAGAGCCGGGAGGTGCGCGAGGCGCTCGACCTCTGCCTCGCATGCAAGGGTTGCAAGCGCGACTGCCCGATGAGCGTGGACATGGCGACCTACAAGGCCGAGTTCATGGCGCACCACTACCGGCGCCGGCTACGACCGCGCTCGGCCTACTCGATGGGCCTGATCTGGTGGTGGTCGCGGCTCGCCTCGACCATGCCGATGCTCACCAATTTCGCGCTGGGAGTGCCGGGGCTGAGCCGGGCGATCAAGGCGGCGGGCGGGATCCATCCGGCGCGGCAGGTGCCGCGCTACGCCAAGCGGACCTTGCGCAGCTGGTTCAAGACGCACGCCAGCCCGCCCGGCAACCGCGGCGAGGTGATCCTGTTCCCGGACACCTTCAACAACTTCTTCAGGCCGGGCACAGGCGTTGCCGCGGTCGAGGTGCTGGAGCAGCTCGGCTGGCAGGTGCGGATGCCCGGGCGCATCCTGTGCTGCGGCCGGCCGCTCTACGCCATCGGCATGCTGCCCACGGCCAAACGCCTCCTGCGCCAGATCATGCGGACGCTGGGGCCTGAGGTCACCCGTGGGACGCCGGTCGTGGGGCTCGAGCCCGCGTGCGTCGCGACCTTTCGCGACGAGCTGCTCAACCTGTTCCCCGACGACGAGCGGGCGCGACGCCTGGCCGGGAACACCTATATGCTGGGCGAGTTTCTGGCCAAGGAGGGCGTGGCGCTGCCGGAGCTGGCGCGCAAAGCGAGGGTGCACGTGCACTGCAACGAGTACGCGGTGCTGAAGCCGGAAGCGGAACGGCAGCTTCTGGACGGCATGGGGCTCGACTTCGAGGTCCTGGATTCCGGTTGCTGCGGCATGGCGGGCTCGTTCGGGTTCGAGAAGGAGCACTACGAGGTCGCGATGAGGTGCGGCGAGCGGGTGCTGCTGCCGGCGGTGCGCGAGGCGGAGGAGGCGACCTTGATCGTCAGCAACGGCTACAGCTGCCGCGAGCAGATCGCGCAGGCGACCGACCGCGAGGCGCTCCACCTCGCCCAGATCATCCGCATGGCGATGCGCGGCGAGAGCGAGGCGCGGCCTCACCCGGAGCGGCGCTGGCTGGAAGCGGGCGGCCTGCCCGGCTGAGCGCGCGCAAGAGCAGGAGACTGGCATGAAGAGCAAGCTGATCGGCGAAGGGCCGCAGCGGACCTTCGCGGTGGTCCTCGATACCGGCGACGAGGTCACGGACTGCCTCTTGGCCTTCGCCAGGCAGCACGAACTTTCCGCCGCCGAGTTCATCGGCCTGGGCGCGTTCCAGGACGTGGTCCTCGGGTATTTCGACTGGCAGAAGAAGGACTACGACCGGATCCCGATCGACGAGCAGGTGGAGGTTTTGAACCTCACCGGCAACATCGCGCTCGACGACGAGGGCGCCCCGAAGCTGCACCCGCACGTCGTGATCGGCAAGAAGGACGGCACGGCGCACGGCGGCCACCTGCTGGAGGCGCACGTCCGTCCCACGCTCGAGGTCATCGTCACCGAATCGCCGGCCCACCTGCAGCGCCGGCACGACCCCGAGACCGGCCTCGCCCTGATCCGGATCTGAGCGCGCCGGCAGCGCCCGCCTCACGGCCGGCCGCGGAGCGAGATCTCGGCGGCGGTCAGGATCCGGCCGTCGCTCTCGCGCTGGACCAGGACGGCCACCGTGTCGCGGCCGTGCGCCTCCAGCGCGGCGAGCGGCAGCGGGAATTCCATGGCATCGCCCGTCCAGCGGCCGAGGTGAGCCATCTCGCGCACCACGTGGTGGTAACGGATCGTCCGGCCGCGGTTTTCCCCGCGTGCGATCTCGACTTCGTGCGCCTCGTCGAAGCCGATGACCCAGACCGTACCCGGCCCGGATGGCGCGGCTCCCAGAACCAGCCGATCGTCCTCGATCGCGAGCGTCGGGCCGGGCTCCGGATGCGCCGCCAGAAGGTCGATGGCCTCGAGGACCCGGTGCCTGACCGAGCCCACCACGTCCACGCGCCCCCCGACCACCATCTGAGGCGTGTAGAGACCATGCGTGCCGAGCCAGCGCGCGTAGGCCTGCTGCCGTCGCGTGCTCGCCTCGAGCCCGAACGTGTCCGGCCAGCCGAGACGGTCCCAATAGGTGATGTGGAAGCTGAGCGGCAACACGTCGTCGCGCCGGGCCAGCTCACCCAGCAACGCATCTGCGGGCGGGCAGGAGTTGCAGCCTTGGGAGGTGAACAGCTCGACCACGACGGGCGCTGGACCCTGCGCGTGCGCCGCGGCAGACACGATCGGAGCGGCCAGCAGGAGCGCGACCGCAATCAGAGGAGCCGAAGATGATCTCATGCCGGGAACGATAGGGACGCCGCGGGCACACGGACAAATCACGTCGTCGCGATGTTCGACCTCGGGTGGCCACGGGGGAGAGCGGCGAGCCGCCGGATCGATCAGCGCGCGCTGCGCCAACCCGCGATCAGCTCGCGATAGGCGGCGGCCATGGCGTCGACCGCGGCGGCGTCCTCGATCCCGCCTCCGAGCCAGGCGGCCGCGGCGCGCGCCCAGATCGAGCGCCCGACGGCGAACCCCTTGCACAACGGCTGCCCGGCCGCCGCCTCGAAGCTCTCGCGCAGCACCTCGAGCGGCGCCTCCAGGCCGAGCAGCAGGACGCCCCGCACGTGCGGGTCGTGGCGATCGATGACGCTCGCGATCGCCTCCCAGCCCGCGGCATCCGGCGGCGGCAGCTTCCACCAGTCGGGGTAGACGCCCTGCTCGTAGATCCGCTCCAGCGCGCGGGCGACGGTCTGCGCGTCGCGCGGGCTGTCCCTGGGCGGGATGACCTCCAGCAGCAGCTCGAGCCGGCTCGCCTCGCAGGCCTCGTAGAGCGCCCTCAGCTGCTGGTCCTGCGCGGCGCGCATCGCCTCCGGATCGTCCGGATGGTAGAAGACCAGGCACTTGACCACGTGCTCGCCCGGGAAGCTGCGCAAGGTCACCCCGATGTTCGGGCCGCGCTCGAACTCGAGCGGCCGCGAGCCCGGCAGCTCGACCGGGCGACCGATCCAGATCCCCTGCCCGGTCAGCCGCTCGAGGACGCCGAGGCCGTAGCGGTCGTCGCACAGGATGCCGGCGCCCCTCAGATCGAGCTCGTCGCGAACCCGCAGCACGGCGTCGCCGATCAGACTCTTGAACGCGCCGATGCGCTCCAGCGACGCGCCGCTCTCGCGCGCCAGCTGCTCGAACTGGCTGCGGTGGTCGAACGCGAGCGCCAGCACCTCGGGCCACTCGCGGATGCGCGTGGTCGCCCGGTGGATGTGATTGAGGACCGGGTCCTCGCGCAGACGGAAATGCGGGCTGCCGTGCTCGAGGAAGTGCTGCAGCTCGATCCAGCTGGGCGAGGCGGGGCAGCAGCCGTGACGCGAGACCACGATGGCGCCGCAGGCGTTGCCGAAGCGCGCGCACTCCGCGAGCGGATGATCGCGCAGGAAGCCGCGCAGGAAACCGCTCATGAAGCCGTCGCCGGCGCCCAGGGTGTTGAACACCTCGACCGGGAAGCCCGGTCCCTTGATGCCGTCCTCGATGTCGTCCGGGATCGCGCCCTCGAACACGACGCAGCCCATGGGCCCGCGCTTGACCACGATCACCGCGTCCGAGACCGCGCGGATGTTGCGCACCGCGGTCATGGTGTCGGTCGAGCCGCCGGCGATCGCGATCTCCTCCTCGGTGCCGACCACCAGATCGCAGTCCGGCAGGATCGACTGCAGGTGCCCGGTGACCGTGTCGCTCGCCATGAACCGGCTCTCGCCCTCGGCATGGCCGGCGAGGCCCCAGAGCACCGGCCGGTAGTCGATGTCGAAGATGACGCGCGTGCCGGCCGCCCTGGCGTAGCGGATCGCCGTGCGCGAGGCGCGGTCGACCTTCTCGGTGGAGAAGTGGGTGCCGGTGACCAGCAGCGCCGTGGCCGAGGCGATGAACTCGGGCTCGACGTCGTCCGCCTCCAGCGCCATGTCGGCGCACTCGGTGCGGTAGAAGATGTGCGGCATGGTCCTGCGATCCCGCAGGCCCAGGATCACCAGCGCCGTGAGCCGCTTCGGGTCGGTCCGCACCCGGCTGACGTCGACGCCTTCGGCCGCCAGCTGCTCGCGCACGAAGCTGCCCATCTGCTCGGCGCCGACGCGGGCGAGCATGGCCGACCGGAGGCCCAGCCGGGAGGTGCCGACCGCGATGTTGGCGGCGCAGCCGCCCAGATACTTCGCGAAGCTCAGCGTGTCCTCGAGCCGGGTCGGGACCTGCTCGCCGTAGAAGTCGACCGCGGCGCGGCCGATGCAGATCAGATCGAGGGGACGCTCAGTCACGGGGCTTCAGCTCCTCGGGCCACCAGAGCTCGGCGCCCGGTTCCATGGTCCAGCGGTGCTCCACGGCGGGCGCGGGTGCGACGTAGCGCCCCTCCGGCAGGTGCCGGATCACCCTCGCGGCATACATGCCGTACCCGGGCGCCGTCGTCTGGACGTGCGTATTGCCGGGCAGGATCTTGACCGTGTCGTAGGGGCGGACCTTGAGCACGGTCTCGCCCAGATCGACATGGCCCCAGCCCTCGGCTCGGGTGAAGCGGTAGTGGCGGACCTCGGGCTGGGGCTGATGCTGCGGCGGCCAGCCGGACCAGCGCCCGGGCGGCGTGAGCACCTCGCCCAGCGCCAGCATCGTCTCCTCGGGGCTGTCGGTGCCCTCGAAGACGATGCGCACCAGGCTCAAGGCGGCATCACCCGCCTGCCCCCGGCCCCGGACCTGGCTGGCCACGTCGCCGGGGTAGAGGACGCGGGCGGGAAAGCGCCGGTCGTTGTCGACCGCGCAGACCATGAGCTCGACCTCGCCGTGCGCGCTCATGTTGATCCGCTCGCCCGCCGCGACATGGAGGCAGGACGGCTTCTCGTCGAAGAGCGAACGGCGCTCGAAGCCGAACGCCTCGTCCCCGACCAGGCCCTCGACCTTGCCCGACATCAAGAGGTACGCCGTCTCGGCCTCGGTCGAGACGTCGTGCAGCTCGCCGGGCTTGAGCCTGAGGACCGCGACGCCGATGCCGGTGCCGTCTTCTTTCTCCCAGGTCGTGGTGAGATCGGTCCAGCCATACCGGAAGCCGCCCCGATGGTGGGTCACGTGCACGGCCATTGCCGTCTCCTCGCGCGCTGCCGAACCCGGTGCAATGGTGCTTTCGCAATGGCCGCCGATAGACTATCCGTTCTGCGCGAAGCCGCCAACCAGACACATAGAAGTGACCAGAGCGAGGGGGGCGCGATGATCCAGATCTGCCAGTTCGGCGCCGGGCGCATCGGCAAGATGCATGCGGAAAACCTCACCCGCCATCCCGAGTTCCAGCTGCGCTACGTCATCGACGTGAACCAGGCCGCGGCGCGTGCGGTGGCCGAGAGCTGCGGGGCGCAGGTCGGCGAGGCCGAGGCGGCGCTCGCCGATCCGGCGGTGGACGCGGTCCTGATCGCCAGCTCCACCGACACCCACGCCGATCTGATCGAGCGGTCGGCGCGCGCCGGCAAGGCGATCCTGTGCGAGAAGCCGATCGATCTCTCGCTCGCCCGGGTCGACGCCTGCCTGGCGGTGGTCGAACGAGAAGGCGTGCCGCTGATGATCGGCTTCAACCGGCGCTTCGATCACAACTTCGGCGCGCTCAAGGCGGCGATCGACACGGGCCGGGTCGGCGAGGTCGAGATGGTGACGATCATCTCGCGCGACCCCGGGCCGCCGCCGCCCGAGTACATCAAGGTCTCGGGCGGGCTCTATCGCGACATGATGATCCACGACTTCGACATCGCCCGCTGGCTCCTGGGCGAGGAGCCGGTCTCGGTCTTCGCCACCGGCAGCTGCCTGGTCGAGCCCGGCATCGCCGAGCTCGGCGACGTCGACACCGCCATGGTCGTCCTCAGGACCGCCTCCGGCCGGCTCTGCCAGATCAGCTGCTCGCGCCGGGCGAGCTACGGCTACGACCAGCGCATCGAGGTGCACGGCTCGAGGGGCATGGTGCGCGCCGACAACGTCAGGGAGAGCACGGTCGAGCTCGCCGACGTCGACGGCTTCCACGGCGAGAAGCCGCCGCACTTCTTCATCGAGCGTTACGCCGCCGCGTATCGGCGCGAGCTCGACGCCTTCGCCGAGAGCCTGCGCAAGGGCACGCCGCCCTCGCCTTCGGGCCAGGACGGCAGACGTGCCCTGCTGCTGGCGGATGCCGCGAACGAATCCGCGGCCTCCGGGCAGGCCGTGCGCGTGGGCAGCTGAGCCGCCATGGCGCTGCATCCGGACCTGTCCGGTCGGGTCGCGCTGGTGACCGGCGGCGGGCGCGGCATCGGCAAGTCGATCGCCCTCGGCCTCGCCGCGGCCGGGGCGGATGTCGCCGTCAACTATCGCGAGCGGGCGGACACCGCCGACGCCACCGTGGCGGAGATCCGGAGGATGGGCCGGCGGGCGGAGGCGGTGCGGGCGGACGTCTCGATCGCGACCGAGGTCGCGGGCATGCTCGAGGCCGTGGCGTGCGCGCTCGGGCCGGTCGATATCCTGATCAACAACGCCGGGGTGTCCAGGCCGGCCACGATCGAGGAGCTGACCGAGGCGGAGTTCGACCGCACCCTCCGCGAGAACCTGAAGTCCGCCTTCCTGTGCACGCAGGCGGTCCTGCCCGGGATGCGGGCGCGCGGTTTCGGCCGGATCGTGATGATCTCCTCGGGCGCCGCGCGCGCGGCCGGCGTCGTCGGCGTGCACTACAACGCGTCGAAGGCTGGCATGGAAGGCCTCGCCCGCGGCTATGCGGCGCGCGTGGTCAAGGACGGTGTGACCGTGAAC
>CAZXYL010000791.1:0-1931 GCA_964644915.1 uncultured Geminicoccaceae bacterium | reverse complement strand
TTGCGCCAGTCGGAGATCATCGGGCTGAAGAACGCGGTGCGGTAGCGCGCCTGGGTGTGCGCGCAGCCGAAGAAGTGGCCGCCGGGACCGACCTCGCGCATGGCGTCCAGCGCCAGCTCGTCCGCGTCCACGCGCAGGGGCTCGAGGAAGGCGCTCACCATCTGCAGGAGATCGGCATCGAGGACCATCTTCTCGAATGACGCCTGGAGCCCACCCTCCATCCAGCCGGCCGCGTGCTTGAGGAGGTTCACCCCGCCCATGATGGCACCCCAGAGGGAAAAGACCGATTCGTAGGCGGCCTGGGCGTCGAGCGCATTGGCGGCGTTGACGTTGGAGGAGCGGTAGGGCACGCCGTAGCGGCGCGCGAGCTGGCCGCCGAGCAGTGCCGCCTTCATCGCCTCGGGCGTGCCGAACGCGGGCGCCCCGGACTTCATGTCGACGTTGGAAGTGAAGCCGCCGTAGACGAAGGGCGCGCCGGGCCGCACCAGCTGGGTCAGCACGAGCCCGGCCAGCGCCTCGGCGTTCTGCTGCGCGACCGCGCCCGCGAGGGTCACCGGCGCCATGGCACCCGCGAGCGTGAACGGGGTCAGCACCACCACCTGGTTGCGCCGCGCCATCTCGATGATGCCGCGCAGCATCGGCGCGTCGAGGCGCAGCGGCGAGCTCGAGTTGATGATCGTCATCAGGCTCGGCTCAACATCGAGCTGCGCATCGTCGAGGCCGCGTGCGATGCGCACCATCTCGATCGCGTCCAGATTGCGCTGGCGGCCGAGCGAATAGGCGTGGATCGCCTTGTCGGACATGGTGAGCTGGTCGAACAGGGCGTCCAGGTGGCGCACCGACGGGTGCAGATCGACCGGCTCGACCGGATAGCCGCCCCAGAGGTGCACGGCGTTCAGGACGTGGCCGAGCTTGATGAAGGTGCGGTAGTCGGCGTGGTTGCCGACCCGGCGGCCGCCGTCCAGGTCGGCGCAGTTCGGGGCGCTCGCGACCGAGCAGTAGGCGATCCAGCCGTCGCCCAGGCGCAGGTGCCGCTCGGGGTTGCGCGCGTGCAGAGTGAAGGCGGAGGGCGCCTTGCCCAGGGAAGCTTCGACCAGCCCGCGTTCGATGCGCACGCGCATCCCGCCCGGCTCGACCTCGGCGCCGGCGCGGCGCAGGATCTCGCGCGCCTCCTCCTCGAGGAAATCCATGCCGATCTCCTCGAGGACCGTGAGCGAGGCCTCGTGGATCGCCTCGAGCTCGTCGTCGGAGACGGCGCGGACCGGCGCATAGGGGAGGCGCGGCTGGCGCCACGGCGGCTGCTCGATGCCATCCGGACGATGCGCGGCAGCGCGCCCGCCACGGCGGCCGCGCCGGGGCTCGGGCTCGACGGCGGCACCCGGCACGGTCGTGGCCATGGCCCGCTCAGCCCCAGTACCGGCCCGAGGCGCCGATGGCGGAGACCAGCAGACCGAGCGTCAGGTTAGTCGCGACGATGATGCGGATCTGGTTCAGGCTCTTCGCCGCCGCGGGCGCGTCGCCGGCATCGAGCGCGCGCTGCAGCCGCCGCCAGGGCGCAAAGTAGAGGTGCAGGAAGATCAGCACCATGACGAGGCCGACCAGGTGCATGATGTGCACGTGGATACCGGCGCCCCGGAAGCCACCGAAGCCCAGGAACAGCATCCAGTAGCCCGAGGCGAGCAGCGCCACGATGCTGGCCCAGACCCAGGGGAAGAAGCGCGCGAACACGCCACGCCAGAGTGCCAGGCGCGCCGGCCCCTCCATCTCCCCGGTCACGGGCCGCAGCACCATGTAGGCGAAGAACATCCCGCCGACCCAGACGATCGAGCCCAGGATGTGCAGAATCAGGCCGAGTGTCATCATGCGCCTGATCAGCCATCCCAGGCGCGGGCTGTCAATCGCCTAGCGTCGGTCGCCCGGCTTCTTCTCGG
>CAZXYL010000790.1:0-1793 GCA_964644915.1 uncultured Geminicoccaceae bacterium | reverse complement strand
AGACAGGACATGTCTGACCTATCTGAGCTTGGCGCCGTCCAGGTCATCGGAACCACGGGTCCGGACGCCTTCACCGGGCGGGAGGGCGCCGTCGTCTTCGGCCGGCAGGGCAACGACACGTTCAGGACCGATCCGAGCCTCTCGGTGGACGTGGATCAGATGTTCTTCGGCGGCTCGGGCGCCGATCTGTACATCGTACGGCCGGGGACCGCCGCCCTGATCGGCGACGGCTTCGGGTCGAGCGGCGACACGGTGCGCAGCTTCGGCATCGGCAGCGAGGCGACGTCCACATTCGAGATCGAAGGCCGCCATCTGGCGATCGGCGACCTCGCTTCGGATACCGTCCTGATCATCCTGGACTGGCTGCACCCCGAGCGCTCGATCGAGCGGTTCGAATTCGCCGACGGCACGCGCGTGCTCGGCGTCGACTTCACGGCGGCCGACCTCCGGTCGGATCCGAGCTACCTGGGCAACTTTTCGCTCGAGGAGGTTCTCGAACCCGGCGAAGCAGCGCAGTTCAGAGCCCTGATCCGAGCCGGCTTCGAAGAGGCGGCATCGCTCGAGACCACCGCCCAGCCGAACCTGGTGCAGATCATCGGCACGCCCGGTGACGACGTGCTCGAGGGCGATGCCCGCCCCGAGATCATCACTGGCCTGGGCGGCGACGATCTCATTCTCGGTCGGGGCGGCAACGACGAGATTTCCGGCAACGCCGGGAACGACACCATTGCCGGCAACACCGGGAACGACATCCTCCACGGCCACCGCGGCGCCGACGTGCTCGAGGGTGGCAGGGGGTTCGATCAGCTCTACGGCGGGCTCGATGACGACCAGCTCTTCGGCGGCGCGGATGCCGACCAGCTGTTCGGGAACCGTGGCGCCGACGTGCTGCGTGGCGGCGGTGGCAACGATCTGCTCGATGGCGGTCAGGGCCCCGACCAGCTGTTCGGCGATGCTGGCGACGATCTGCTGCGGGGCGGCCTGGGCGGCGACCTGCTGGAGGGTGGCGACGGCAACGACGTGCTGCTCGGGAACCGGGGCGCGGATACCCTGCGCGGCGGGCCCGGCAGCGACCTGCTCGACGGCGGCTTCGATGCCGATGTGCTCGAAGGCGGTGGGGGAGCCGACACCTTCCGCTTTACGGTGCTGGACGGCGAGCTCGATCGGGTCCTCGACTTCGAGCTCGACGCCGACGAGCTCGATCTCGGCCCGCTGCTGCCGGGTTTCGGCCCCGATGATGCGCTCGAGAGCTTCGTCCAGTTCACCAGCGGCGCCGAAGGCACGACGATCGGCGTCGATCCCTCGGGCAGCGGGCTCGAGTTCACGGACGTGGTGCTGCTCGAAGGGGTGGCCGTCGACTCGCTGCCGCTCGAGCAGCTGGGGCTCGCGACAGCGGGGGCGCTCTCCCTGGCCGCGCTCGTGGGCGATCTGGCCAGTGACGTCGCGGTAAGCGCCGCCTGAGCCGATCAGGCGGGGCGGGAGAGGCGATCGGCGAGGACGCGGATGTGCGCCGGCCCGATGCCGCAGCAGCCGCCGATCACCTGCACGCCCATCTCGACCCAGCGCAGGGCCTGGGCGAGGTAGTCCTGCGGCGAGATCACCTGGTCGAACTGCCAGTGCGGCATCGCGAACCGGCCACTGTGGGCGTAGGCGCCGAGCAGCGCGGGCCAGCCTTCGCGCGCGATCTCCAGGGCCGGTCCGGTGTCCTCCACCAGCGTATGCATCACGGCGACCAGCGAGGCCTGGCGCAGATCGACCGCGCGCAGGACGTCCGCAAACGGCAGGTCGCGGGC
>CAZXYL010000789.1:0-2097 GCA_964644915.1 uncultured Geminicoccaceae bacterium | reverse complement strand
CGATATAGAGGTGGCGATCCTCGGCAAGCTCACGCAGCAGCAGCGACCGCGGGTTCTGGCTACCGTGTTGTCGGGGCGCCGCGGGCTCCTTGGGCATTCAGGTACTCGAGATCGATGGCGTCTAGAAGATCACCGGAATGGATGATTGGATCAGTAATGGATCGATCAAGCCACCTCGGCGCGGTGGCGGCAAGGGGCGCGCGCCCGCGGCTATGGGTTCGCGACTCGCTCGCCCGTGGCCAGGCGCGGGTAGAGGGTGCGCAGGCGCTCGTAGGTCTCGCGGTAGAGGCCGTAGTGGTCGCGGTAGCGCGCGCCGTGCGCGGGGTTCGGCTCGATCGTGCCGCTCGGGCGCACAAAGCGCGTGATCGCATCCCAGTCCTGGAACGCGCCCACGGCGTAGCCGGCGACGTAGGCGGCGCCGAGACACGAGCCCGGGTGGCCGCCCAGCAACTCGACCGGGCGGCCGAGCGCATCGGCCGCGATCTGCATCCAGAGCCGGCTCGCGGCGCCGCCGTCCGAGGCGACGAGGCGGCGCACCGGCAGGCCCAGCTCCTCGAACACCTCGATGTGGTGCCGGAAGCCGAACACCACGGCCTCGAGGGCGGCGCGCCAGACGTGGCCGAGCGTGTGGTGCAGGCCCAGGCCCACCAGCGTGCCGCGGGCGTAGGGGTCGTGCAGGGGGGTCTTCTCGCCCAGGAAATAGGGCAGGAGGATCAGCCCGTCCGCCCCCGGCGGCACCGCCTCGGCCAGCCGGTCGAGCCGCTGGTGCGGCCGCTCGCCCGCGGCCTGCGCGGCTTCGGCCTCGGCCGCGCCGAAGGTGCGCACGATCCAGTTCAGCACCGCGCCCGAGCAGGCCATGCAGCCGTTCGGCATGAACAGCCCGGGCACGATGTGGTGGTCCAGGAACAGGCGCGGGTCCGGCCGCGGCCGGTCGGTCGCGAGCAGGATGTCGCCGGCACCGCCGAACTTGAGCAGGAGGTCGCCCTCGCTGCGGATGCCGGCGACGAAGGCGGACGCGACGTGGTCTGCGCAGCCCGCGACCACGGGCGTGCCGGCGGCGAGCCCGGTCGCTTCAGCCGCTTCGCGCGTGACCTCGCCGATGATCTCGTGCGAGGCCCGGACCGGCGGCAGCACCTCGGGGCCGATATGCCCGAGCGCGACAAGGTCGGGGGCGAGCCGGCCGGAGCCCACGTCGACGAAACCGGATTCCAGCGCCCAGTTGTGCTCGAGCGCCTTCTGCCCGGTCAGCCGCCAGTTGATGTAGTCGTAGGAGCCGAAGACTGTGCTGATCTTGGCGAAGACTTCGGGCTCGTGCCTTTCCAGCCAGCGCAATTTCGCCGCGACCAGCTGCTGGTTGATGCCGTTGCCGGTACGCGCAACGAAAGCCGCCGGGTCGACCTCGGCGGCCAGCTCCAGGACCTCGCGCCCGGTCCGGCCGTCGCTCTGCTGGATGCTGCGCCGTAGCAGATTCTCTTCGGCGTCGAGCAGGACCACCGCCGGCAGCATGCCGGTGACGCCCACTGCAGCTATCTGGCGCGTTTTGGCGCCTGAGTGGCGCAACAACGCAGCGATCACCGTGCAGGAATTGCGCCACCACTGCTGCGGATCCTCCTCGGCCCAGCCGGGTCTGGCGCTGAAAAGCTCCACCGGCGCGTCGGCAAGGGCGAGCGTCCGACCGTCGGTGTCGATCAGGATGCCGATGGTCGAGGTGGTGCCGATGTCCAGGCCGATCACCAGCGCCATGGCTCAACGCAGCTCCGCCACCCGGTCCATGAAGCGCCTGACCCGCTCGCCATCGACCGGCTGCCAGGTGTCGCCGCCCTCCTTGAAGTGCGTGCCGACCACGCAGCCGTCGGCGACGGCCAGGATTTCCGCCACATTCGCGAGGTTGACGCCGGTATTCGCGAACACGGGCGTCCCCGGCACGGCGGCCTTGACGCGCTCGAGCTTCGACTGGTCGACCGGCTGCCCGGTCAGCGGCCCCGAGACGCAGATGACATCGGCGAGCGAGGAGAACACGGCACTCTGCGCGCGCCGCTCGATCGGGCGCACATCCAGCGGGGCGGCGAACTCGGCGTTGACGTTGAACAGGAGCTT
>CAZXYL010000788.1:0-4116 GCA_964644915.1 uncultured Geminicoccaceae bacterium | reverse complement strand
GTAGTCGACGCCGCCGAACCTGCCGTAAGGCTCCGTCGAGTGCCGCTCGAAGCTCGTGACCTCCGCCTGGACGTATCCCGACGCGAACGCGACGAGCGATGCGACCAGGCCGGCGCCTGCCATCGTTCTGCCCACGGGTGCTCCTCCCGTTCTCAAAGCATCGGCCGGCGCACATAGCGGCCGGGCGTTTCGGCGCGATGTCGCCCGGGCGCGGACAGTGTTTCAATTGTTTCGCTGCAGGCGGTGATCACGCGGCCTGCGGCTGCACCTCGGCCTCGATCGCCGCACCGCGCTCGGCGCGCGTGATCTCCAGATCGTAGCTGGCCTGGAGGCTCAGCCAGAGCTCGGCGCTGGTGCCAAAGCAGCGGGCAAGACGCAGCGCCGTGTCTGCGGTGACCGCGCGCCGGCCGGCGAGGATCCCCGTCACGCGGTTCACAGGCACACGGATCGCCTTGGCCAGCGCATAGGCCGACATGCCGAGGTCGTCCAGGCAGTCGCGCAGGATCTCGCCCGGGTGCACCGGGCCGATGGCGCCCTCCTCACGCTCGATCAGGTCGTCGAAATCGACCCGGCCAGCCCTGAGATCATCCATGGTGATCACCACGGTCACCCCCCTCGCCCTCACCACTCGAGCTCAGCTCACTCCGTCAGCACGATGCAGTCCGCGGGCGCAAACGCCGCCCAGCAGTGCTCGCCGGTGACGAACGCGCGCGCCTCGCCGCGGTTGCGGTTGGGTCGGGCGCAGGTGATTTGAAGGCCGCTCTCGGTCTCGAGGTAGACGCGGCTGACGTCGCCGAAATAGGAGATCTGGGCGATCCGGCCGGGCACGCCGATCCGGCCGGGGGCCGGCGGCTCGCGCGCGAGCTCGACCTTCTCCGGCCGCACCGCCACGCCCACTTCGGCGCCCGGGGCGACCTCGTGGGCCAGCTCGATCTCGCCCAGGCCCTGCGCCTCGATGCGCGCGAGCGCGCCGTCGCGCCCGACGACCCGGCCTTGGAACAGGTTCATGGTGCCGATGAAGTCGGCCACCGTGCAGCAGCTCGGCCGCTCGTACAGCTCCTCGGGCGTGGCGACCTGGAGGATTTTGCCCTCGTCCATCACCGCGATGCGATCGGCCATGGAGAGCGCCTCGTCCTGGTCGTGGGTGACGATGACGAAGGTGATGCCGACCTCGTGCTGCAGGCGCACCAGCTCGAGCTGCATCTCCTCGCGCAGCTTGCGGTCGAGCGCCGAGAGCGGCTCGTCGAGGAGCAGGACCTTCGGGCGCTTGATCAGCGCGCGCGCGAGCGCCACGCGCTGGCGCTGGCCGCCGGAGAGCTGATCGGGCCGGCGCGCCTCGAAGCCGTCGAGCCGCACCATGGCCAGCGCGTCCCGCACCCGCGGCCGGATCTCCGCCCGGCGCGCGCCGCTCACCATGAGCCCGTAGGCGACGTTCTCGGCGACGCTCATGTGCGGGAACACGGCATACGACTGGAAGACCATGTTGACCGGCCGGCGGTTCGGCGGCACGCCCGCCATGTCCTCGCCGTCGATCAGCACGCGCCCGGCGCTCGCCCGCTCGAAGCCCCCGAGCACGCGCAGGAGCGTGGTCTTGCCGCAGCCCGACGGGCCGAGCAGCGCGAAGAACTCGTTACGCCGGATCTCGAGGCAGACGTCGTCGACCGCGGCGAGCGCGCCGAAGTGCTTGGTCAGATGCTCGATGCGGACGATCGGCGGCGCGCTCACGCCTTGCCGCCCCCCGCGCGCAGCGCCTGCGCCTCGATGCCGCGCCGCGCCTGGATCGGCTGCTCCGGGCGCTGCAGGCGCATGGCAAGCACCGTGAGCACGATGGTGATCGCGATCAGCACGGTCGAGGCGGCATTGACCTCGGGCGTGGCGCCGAAGCGGACCATGGAATAGATCTGCACCGGGAAGGTCAGCGTGCCGGGCCCCGAGGTGAAGAAGGTGATCACGAAGTCGTCGAGCGACAGGGTCGCCGCCAGCAGCGCGCCCGCGATCAGGCCCGGGCGCATGTAGGGCAGCATGATGTAGCGGAAGGTCTGCCACTCGCCGGCGCCCAGATCCTTCGACGCCTCCGCGAGCGCCCGATCGAAGCCCGCCAGGCGCGCACGCACCACAATGGCGACGAACGGGAAGCAGAACGCCACGTGGCCGGCGATGATCGGCGCGAGGCCCATGGGCCAGGACAGGCCGCCAAGCCAGCCGGTGCGGGCGAAGAAGGCCATCAGCGCCACGCCCATGCAGATCTCGGGGATCACGATCGGCAGCGCCATGGCACCCTCGACCGCGGGCTTGCCCGGGAAGCGGAAGCGCCAGAGCGCCAGCGCCAGCAGCGCGCCCAGCGCCGTGCTGATCACGGTCGCGAGGAGCGCGATGATCAGGCTGTTCGAGAAGGCCTCGATCAGCCGGGCGTTGTGCCAGGCCCGCTCGTAGTAGTCGAAGGTGAAGCCCTGCCAGACGATGTTGCGCCGGCTGTCGTTGAAGCTGAACGCGACCAGGATGACGATCGGCGCGTAGAGGAAGACGAAGGTCGCGGCGAGCCATGCCCGCAGCCAGAACCGCCGCGTGTACTCGAGCGGCCCGGGCGGGTCAGGGCGCCTCATGCTGCGCAGTCCGGCCTTTGGCCTTGCCGCCCATCGGTTCCGCTCGCTCTGCTCTGCTTCGGGCGCTATATCAACCTTCGCCATGGCTCTGCAAATCGCTGTCGACCGCTTCGCCATCACCGAGTTCTGCCGGCGTCACCACATCCGCCGCCTGGCCCTGTTCGGCTCGGTCCTGCGGGACGACTTCGGCCCGACCAGCGACGTCGACGTCTTGGTGGAGTTCGAACGCGCGCACGTCCCGGGCTTCATTCGCCTGGGGACGATCGAGGCCGAGCTCGGCCAGCTTCTGGGGGGGAGGCGGACGGATCTCGTCACGCCGAAAGCTCTCAGTTCTCACATCAGCCACCGCGTCCTGACGGAGGCCGAGCCTCTCTATGTCGAAGGATGATCGGGTTTTCCTGAACCATATGCGTGACCATGCGCGGAAGGCGATCGGGCTGTGCGCGGGCCAGTCCCGGGCCGACTTCGACGCAGATGAAACGCTCCGCCTCGCGCTGATCTACCTGCTGCAGATCATCGGAGAAGCGGCGAGCCGTCTCTCGGAAGACCAAGGAGAAACATCCAGAGATCCCATGGCAAAGCGTCGTCGGCATGCGCCATCGGTTGGTGCATGGATACTTCCAGGTCGATGAAGACGTGGTCTGGAAGACGGTGACAACCGAGCTCCAGCCGCTCCTGACCACCCTGGAGCGCACATCGAAGTCGTAGCCCTCACACATCGCGGTCGGCCAGGAAGGCGCGCAGCGCCAGGACGGCGAAGGTCACGTACATCAACAGGAACGACATCGCAGCACCGAGGGGCCAGTGGTTGGCGTCCTTGAACTGCCGCTCGATGACGTTGCCGAGCAGCTGGCTGTCCGGGCCGCCCAGAAGGTCCGAGATCAGGAAGGTGCCGAGCGCCGGCACGAAGACCAGGACGATGCCCGAGACGATGCCCGGCCGCGCGAGCGGCACCACGATGGCGAAGAAGGTGCGGATCTGCCCGGCGCCGAGATCGAGGCTCGCCTCGAGATAGGAGCGGTCGAGCCGCTCGAGCGTGGCGTAGAGTGGCAGGACCATGAACGGCAGGTAGACGTAGACGATGCCGATCACCACGGCGGTGTTGTTGTAGAGCAGCTGCAGTGGCTGAAACGGCGGCAGGGCTGCGAGGCCGAGCGTGACCAGAGCGAGGCTGAGAGTGTCCCAGAGCGCCTCGAGCCCGAAGTTGGCATAGCCCTGGGTCCGCAGCACCGCGATCATCGCGTAGGTGCGAATCAGCAGGTTGGTCCAGAACGGCAGGATGATCAGGAGCAGCAGCAGCGGCTTTGCCTGGGGCGGGGCGAAGCTCACCGCCAGCGCCACGGGAAAGGCCACGACCAGGGCGAGCACGGTCGCGAGCCCCGCGACCCAGAGCGAGCGCCAGAACAGGCCGAGATAGAGCGGATCGAGGGCGGTCGCGTAGTTCTCGAGCGTGCCCGTGATCACGATCGCCGCCGGCCCCGCGCGCTCGCCGAACGAGAACAGCCAGATCAGC
>CAZXYL010000787.1:0-2160 GCA_964644915.1 uncultured Geminicoccaceae bacterium | reverse complement strand
CTTCTGCCCGTTGTCGAGCAGGACGCCGGTGCCCCGGATGACCTCGGCACCGCTGCCCGCGGTCGTGGGGATGGCGATGACCGGGGGTAGCACGTCGCGGATCAGCCCGAGCCGGCCACTGCCCGTGGCATAAGCGACGTGCGGCCCGCCATGACTGACCAGGAGCGCCGTCACCTTGGCGAGATCGATGACGGTGCCGCCGCCCAGCGCGATCAGCCCGTCGCAACGGTGCTCGCGGTAGAGTTCGGCGCACCGGGCGGCAGCGGTCTCGGACGGATCGGACGGAGTCTCCTCAAAGAGGACCGGCGTGGTCGACGCCAGCAGCACCTCCGCCACCCGCTCCAGCAGCCCGGCACTCGCGACCCCGTGGTCGGTGACGACCAGCGGGCGGCCGATGCCGAGCTCCTCGAGCTCGACCGCGAGCGCCTCGTCCATGACGCCGTCGGCGAAATGGATCCGCGTCACGTAGGTGATCAGAGCCATGCTGGCGGCCGTGGTTCCCGCGCGAACGGCGGGGTTGCGGCGGGACAAAGGGCCGGGCGGCGGGCAGGACCGCCGCCCGGCGGAACCTCAACGCATCACCACACCTTGCACTCGGGCACGTCCCGGCCCGGCAGGCCGATCTGCGCGAACACCTCCGGCGGGTAGCCCAGCCTCTGGTCGACGTTCTCGACCACCTTCACGACCTGGCTCACGAGATTGCCGTTCGCGTCCTCGACCACCTCGGTCACGAAGTTGGTGCCGATCGCCTGCCGGTTCTCGTCGAGCCGGATCGTGCCGTTGGGGGCGTCGAGCTCGAGATTGGCCAGGGCCTCGCGGAACTCGTCGTGGCCCTGGCTCAGGTCGCCACCGATCTGCTCGAGGGCGGTGAACACCGCGGTCGCCGAGTTGTAGTAGTTGGTGGCGAGCAGGGACGGGCTGGTGAAACGCTGATCCGGCGGGAACGCGTCCTGATACGCCTGGACGAACGCCTGCCATTTCGGGTTGTCCCAGGTGTCCGCCTGGCCGCTCGCCGCCACCGTGCCGATCAAGGCCTCCTTGGCCTGCCCCCTGGACGACATCACCGTCTGATCGACCATGATGCTGCCGCCGATCAGCGCGGCGTCGCCGCCCGCCTGCACGTACTGGTTCAGGAAATTGACCGCATCGCCCCCGCCGAGGCCGAGATAGATCGCGTCCACGTCGTCGGGCAATGCGGCGATGATCGAGGCGAAATCCTTGGTGCCGAGCGGCACCCACAGGCGCTCGGTGATCTCGCCGCCAAGCCCGCAGTACTCGAGGGCGAGACCGAACACCTGGGTGTAGACGAACGAGTAGTCCTCGCCGACCGTGGCGATGGTGCGATAGCCCTTGTCATTGTAGATGTAGTCGCCGAGCCCGGCCTGCCACTGGGCGCCATCCATGTTGAAGCGGAAGAAGTTCTCGGCCGGCGTGACCAGCGTGGTCTCCTGCGCGCCCGAGGCGGCGTTGATGAACGTCATATCGGGCTTGGTCTTGGCGAAGTCGCGGATCGCGATGCCTTCCGAGCCCGAGAGCGGGCTGATGACGACATCCACCTCGTCCTGCTCCACCAGCTTGCGCACGGCGCGTACGGCCGAATCGGGGCTCGCGTCGGTGGAAGCGACGATGATCTCGAGATCGCGGCCGCCGGCCTGGCTGTTCCACTCCCGCAGAGCGACCTCGAAGCCGCGCATGCCGTCCTCGCCGAGGACCGTGTAGGTGCCCTCCAGCGTGGCCGTGACGCCGATCTTGAGGGGGTCGTCAGCCTGTACCGAAGCCGCCGCGAGAAGAGCGCAAGCCGCCGTCGCCGTGAAGAAGACCCTGGACATGATGCCAGCCTCCCAGTTGATGCTGGGGCGAGGCTAGACCAGAGGGCGCTGCGCCGGCTTGTCGGCGCGCCGGTTCGGTTTGACCGAGAGTATCCTTTTTGCTCGCCGCGCAGGGATCCCGGCCGGACCGGCCGCCGCACGGCCGATTTTCGGCTTGCCGGCGAGGCGACGCCCGCTCTACCGTCGCGCTCCGGCGCGGCGCTGATCGGGGCTGATCGGTATGCAGGAGATCGAAGAGGTCACAGGCTTCTGGTTCAGCCAGGAGGTCCGACCGTGCTGGTTCGAGCCGACACCGGAGTTCGACCAGGGCCTCCGCCACCGCTTCGGCACG
>CAZXYL010000786.1:0-1590 GCA_964644915.1 uncultured Geminicoccaceae bacterium | reverse complement strand
GGACGTCGCGATGGTCACGTCCTACTGCCCGGATGCGCTCGCCGCGACCGATCTGATCCTCGAGTCGCGGGTCGCCGTGCGCGCCTTCTACGATCTCGATACCCCGGTGACGCTCGCGCGCCTGCACGCGGGCGAGCCGGTCGAGTATCTCAGCCCGCGCGGTCTCGCCGAGTTCGATCTGGTCCTGAGCTACACGGGCGGCGACGCGATCCGGCAGCTGCGCGAGCGGCTCGGCGCGCGCCGGGTCGAGCCGCTCTACGGCAGCGTCGACCCCCAGTTGCATCGGCGCGCGGCGCCGCAGCCGCAGTATCGCGCCGATCTGTCCTACCTCGGCACCTACGCCGGCGACCGGCAGACCACGCTCGAGCGGCTCCTCGTCGAGCCGGCGCGCCGCCGGCCGGAGCGTCGCTTTTCGATCGGCGGCGCGCAGTACCCCGAGGCCTTCCCCTGGACGCCCAACATCTTCTTCGTCCGCCATCTGCCGCCATCCGAGCACCCGGCGTTCTACAGCTCGTCCCGGATCACGTTGAACATCACGCGCGAAGCCATGGCGCGCATGGGCTGGTGCCCGTCGGGGCGCCTGTTCGAGGCGGCCGCCTGCGGCACCCCGATCCTCACCGACGGCTGGGAGGGGCTGGACTCGTTCTTCCGGCCGGGCACGGAGATCCTGATCGCGAGGGACACCCAGGACACCCTGGACGCGCTGGATCTCGGCGACGCAGAGCTCGAGCGGATCGCGCGGGCGGCGCGCGAGCGGACGCTGGACGAGCACACGGCGGAACGGCGGGCGGCAGAACTGGAGGCGATTCTCGGGGACTTCCAGGCCGGGCGGCACCCGTCGCTCGGCACCCAGCCGAACGCCGCCGCGATCGGAGCCGGCTGATGTGGGGCATCGTCCCGGCCGCGGGCAACGGCACCCGCATCCAGCCACTCGCATTTTCCAAGGAGCTGCTCCCGGCGGGCAGCCGCCTCGACGGCGGTATCGAGCGGCCGCGCGCGGTCGGCGAGTACCTGATCGAGCGCATGATCAGGGCGGGCGCGGATCGGATCTGCTTCGTCATCTCGCCGACCAAGGCGGACATCATGCGCTACTTCGGCAGCCGGATCGGGCCGGCGCACATCGCCTATGTGGTACAGCCGGAGCCGCGCGGCCTGTGCGATGCCATCTTCCGCCCCCTGCCGTTTCTCCAGCCCGGCGGTACGGTCGCGATCGGCCTGCCGGACACGATCTGGTTCCCGGCCGGGGGGCTGTGCGCGCTCCCGGACGACGAGCTCTCCTTCCTGCTCTTTCCGGTGCAACGGCCGGACTATTTCGATGCGGTGGTGACCGACCCGGGCGGCCGCGTCAGCTGCATCCAGGTCAAGGAGCCGGCGCCGCGGTCCAACTGGATCTGGGGCGCTCTCAAGATGCCGGTCGCGGTTCTGCACGAGCTGCACCGGTTGTGGTGCGAGCGGGACCGGAGCGACGAGTACATCGGCACGCTGGTCAACGCCTGGCTCGCGCGTGGCGGCCGGGCGCGCGGCGTCCGCGCCGGCGAGGCCTACGTGGACGTCGGCACGCTGCATGGCTATCGCGAAGCGCTCCGGCTG
>CAZXYL010000785.1:0-1973 GCA_964644915.1 uncultured Geminicoccaceae bacterium | reverse complement strand
ATCCGCCATGACCATGGCCTCCTCGCGGTCGTGGGTGACGTGGATCGCGGTGATGCCGAGCTGCTGCTGGATCGCCTTGATCTCGTGCCGCACCGACTGGCGGATGCGGGCGTCGAGGTTGGAGAGCGGCTCGTCGAGCAGGAGGATGCCCGGATTGATCGCGAGCGCCCGCCCGAGCGCCACCCGCTGGCGCTGGCCACCGGAGAGCTGCGTCACCCGCCGCTCGCCCAGCCCGTCCAGCCCGAGCAGGGCCATGATCTCGCCGACCCGGCGCGTGCGCTCGGCGCGCGGCACGCCGCGCAGACGCAGGCCGTAGGCCAGGTTCTGCGCCGTGCTCATGTGCGGCCAGAGCGCGTAGGACTGAAAGACCATGGCCATGCCGCGCTTCTCGGGCGGCAGCTGGGTGATGTCGCGCGCGCCGAGACGGATGCGCCCCGCCCGCAGCGGGGTGAACCCCGAGATCGCGCGCAAAAGCGTGGTCTTGCCGCAGCCCGACGAGCCGAGCAGCGCCACGAACTCGCCAGGCGCCACCTGGAGCGAGATGTCGTCGAGCACGCGCACGGCGCCGTACGCGACGACCGCCTCCTCGACGGCGAGCGCTTCGCCCCTCATGCCTCCCTCGGCTCGGGGCCGCCGAGCTCCTGCTGCGAAACCGATGCCGCCGACTCTAGCTCCAAGCCAGCCGCAAAGGAAGCGGCTGCTCGGCTGCCGGCGATCGCCCGGCGCGGCTCAGGCGTTCCTGACCCACTTCAGGATGTGGGTCCCGACCGCGACCAGGATGCCGTCCTGGTTGGTGATCCGGATGTCGCCGGTCGAGCGCCGGCGCGCCTCGTCGATCGCGCTGATCGTGTACTCGACCGTGATCGTGTCGCCGAAGTAGACCGGCGCCAGGAAGCGGATCCGGTCGTAGCCGAGCGAGACCGGCGTCTCGTCGGCCCCGGCGCGGGCGTGGGCGATGACCAGCGTCGATGCGGTCGACATGAAGCCGACCAGGAGCGCGCCGTGGGCCTGCAGCCGGCCGTAGCTCGAGCGCTCCATATAGGTCTTGTCGACGTGGTTGGGCGAGAGGTCGCCCGTGATGCCGGCGAACAGGTAGACATCCGTCTCGCCGACGGTCTTGGTAAAGGTCGAGCGGTCGCCGACCTCGACGTAAAAATCGCCCATCCTACCTCCCTGGCCAGCTGCCGGCCGGCTCCTGCGAAAGCGGCGCCGACTATGCACGGCGCGGGCGCTGGCGTACAAGATCGCGCGCTCGGGGAGGAATGCGGACTCGTGACGGGAAGCATCGCGGGCCAGACGGCGATCGTGACGGGTGCCGCCCGCGGCATCGGGCAGGGCATCGCCCGGCGCCTGGCGGCGGACGGCTGCCGGGTCGTGGTCTGGGACCGGGACACCGAGCCGCTCGATCATGGCCCGGGCTTCGCGCCCGCCTTCGTCCACACCGTCGATGTCACCCGGCTCGATGCCGTGGAGCGGGCGTTCGAGGAAACGCTCGCCGTCGTCGGGGAGGTGCAGATCCTGATCAACAACGCCGGCGTCAACGGCCCCGTGGTCAAGGCGTGGGAGTATCCGCCCGACGCCTGGGACCGGGTGCTGGCGGTCAACCTCACCGGGGTCTTCTACTGCTGCCGCACCGTCGTGCCACACATGCGGGAGCACGGCTACGGCCGCATCGTCACCGTCGCCTCGATCGCGGGCAAGGAGGGCAACGCGAATATCTGCGCCTATTCGGCCTCGAAGGCCGGGGTGATCGGCTTCTCCAAGGGGCTGGCCAAGGAGCTCTTCGGCACCGGCGTGCTGGTGAACTGCGTGGCGCCCGTCATGACCGAGACGGATCTGTTCAAGGAGATGACCGAGGCGCACATCGAGCACTGCCGGAGCCTGATCCCGATGGGGCGCTTCTTGCAGGTCGACGAGATCGCCGCCATGGTCGCATGGATCGCCGGCCCCGAATGCAGCTTCACCACCGGCGC
>CAZXYL010000784.1:0-1963 GCA_964644915.1 uncultured Geminicoccaceae bacterium | reverse complement strand
ACCGGTGCCGTCACCGGTCTCGGCCGGATCGTGGACGCGGCCCGGGCTGTAGGCGCCAGGGTGATCGTGGACGGTGCGCAGCGGGCACCGCACGGCCCACTGGACGTGCGGGCACTCGGCGTCGACGCCTACGCCATCTCCGGGCACAAGATGTTCGGCCCGACCGGGGCCGGCGCGCTCTGGATCCGGCGGGAGCTGATGGAGGAGCTGCCGCCGTTCCTGGGCGGCGGCGAGATGATCCACCAGGTGACGTTCGCGCACACCACCTGGCGCGACGTGCCGCACCGCTTCGAGGCGGGCACGCCGCCGATCGGGGCGGCGATCGGCATGGCGGCCGCGGCGCGCTGGCTCGCCGGGCTGGACTGGCAGGAGGCCGCCCGTCACGAGCTGGCGCTGACCCAGCGCATCCTGGACGGGCTCGAGCGGATCGAGGGCATCCGGGTGATCGGCCCGTCGGGCCTGCAGAGTCGGGCGGGCATCGTCTCGTTCGAGGCCGAAGGCGCACACGCGCACGACCTCTGCCATCTCCTGGGGGCGCGGGGGGTGTGTCTGCGCGGCGGGCATCACTGCGCGCAGCCGCTCATGGAGCGCTTCGGCATTGCGGCCACGGCAAGGGCCAGCCTCGCCCCCTACAACGACGAGACCGACGTCGACATGATGCTCGAGGGGCTGGTCGAGGCGCTGGCCCTGCTGCGCTGACGGACCCATCGCTTCGAGCCAGCCGCTCTCTGTTGGAACCGGCCTAGTCGCCTCACGTTGACCGCCACTGGCTGGGGGTGCAACGGAAGGCAGTGGATGAGCGTCCGGCGTAAGTCTTTGCTTGCCGTCGTCGGCGGGCTGCTCGCAGCGCTGCTCCTCCTTGTCCTTCTGTTCGACTGGAACTGGCTGAAGCGCCCGATCGAGGCGCTGGTCGAGGATCAACTCGGCCGCGACATCCAGATCGCGGGCGACCTCGACGCGGAGTTCTCGCTCACGCCCCGCATCGTGGCGCACGATGTGACGCTCGCGAACGCCGAATGGGGCACCGAGCCGGACATGCTGCAGGTGGACCGGCTCTCGTTCGTGCTCGACGTGCGCACGCTCATCGGCGGCCGCCTCGACGTCTCCGACATCTCGCTCGAGGGCGCGGATGTCCTGGTCGAGCGTAGCGCCGAGGGCGAGATCAACTGGCAGCTCGAGCGGGAGGAGGACGAAGAGGCACTGGCGCCGATCATCGGCGAGTTCCAGATCGAGAATGCCGCCATCCGCTACCGAGACCCTGGGCTCGAGCAAGAGCTCCAGCTGGCCCTCACTTCGGCGAAGGGCACGGGTGGCCGTGCGACCGAAGCCCTCCAGGTGCAGGGCGAAGGCGCGTTCGCGGACCTGCCGCTGCAGTTGGCTTTGGACGCCGGCTCCTTGAACCGGCTGCAGGCCGGGGAGGAGCCCTACCCGATCGATCTCGAGCTGGTCGCCGGCGACAACGCCTTGAGGCTCGCGGGGACGGTCACCACGCCCGAAAACCTCCGGGCGGCTGAGCTGAACCTGCAGCTGAGCGGCCCTGATCTCACCCCTGTGCTCGCTGCGGTGGAGATCACGGACGAGCCCGCGCCGCCGATCTCGGCCTCCGCCCGTCTGGTGCACGAGCGCGAGGTCTGGGCGCTTCTGGATCTCGACCTCGAGGTCGGGGGCAGCTTGTTGACCGGCAATCTCGGCTTCGACACGAGCGAGGAGCCCACGTTCGTCAAGGCACGCCTCGACTCGGACGGGCTCTCGATCGAGGAGCTCATCCTGTTCCTCAAAACGGTGCTGCCGACCGAGCCGGCGGTCGACGGCCCCCCGCTGTTCACCCGTGAGGGTCTGAACCTGGAGGCGCTGCCGCACCTGCGGGCCGACATCGAGCTGGATGCCCGCGCGGTCGAGATCACGCCGGATGCGGTCCTCGACCGGCTCCGCCTCGATGCCGAGCTGGACGAGCGGATCCCGA
>CAZXYL010000783.1:0-30892 GCA_964644915.1 uncultured Geminicoccaceae bacterium | reverse complement strand
ACGTGGGCTTGCTCGATACCATCCGCAGCGCGCACGGCGATCCGGCGCTCTTCGAGCTCGGCCGGCGCCACGGCCTGGACGAGGCCCAGACGCAGGGGGCGCTGGACGCGCTGGTGCCCGAGCTCGGCCGGGCTTTCCTCGACCGCAGCGCCGGCCCCCGTGCCGGGGCCATCCACGCGACGATCGAGGACAAGAGGCACCTGCGCTTTCTCGAGGACTCGGGCGCGCTGCACTCGGCCGAGGCGGAGGACGAGGGCGAGCGGCTCCTGGATGAGCTGCTCGGCCGCAGCGAGGTCGATCGGATCGTCGCGCGCGCGGCGGAGAAAAGCGGCTTGGCCAGCGGCGCGCTCCGGCGGCTCCTGCCGGTGATGACCACGCTCGCCATGGCGGCGCTGACCAGGCAGATGGACGAGACGACGCCCAGCCTCGCCGGCCATCTTCCGGGCGGCTTCGGCACGTCCGAGCAGCACACCTCGGGCGACCCGCTGGCCCGCGGCCTTGCCTCGCTGTTCGGCGACGAGGAGGTCTCGGTCCGGCGCAAGCCCTAGCCGCGTCGCGCCCGGTCAGATTAAGCCGGAGCCGAGGCGCATGCGCGCGCCTGCCCTGCGACCTGGAAACGGCTCTCGTTGTGGTGTACGACAGGGGCCGTTTTCGGGCCGGTGGAGGCGCCGGTCGAGGGGCACGCGGGAGGCGCATGCATGGCTGATACCAAGAAACCTTTGCGGAGCACCGCCTGGTTCGGGCACCCGGACCGCGACGGCTTCTTGCACCGCAGCTGGATGAAGAACCAGGGCTTCCCGGCGGATCTGTTCGACGGCCGGCCGGTGATCGGCATCTGCAACACCTGGTCCGAGCTCACGCCCTGCAACGCGCACTTCCGCGAGCTGGCCGAGCGGGTCAAGCGCGGCGTCTACGAGGCGGGCGGCTTCCCGCTCGAGTTTCCGGTCTTCTCCACCGGCGAGAGCAACCTGCGCCCGACCGCGATGCTGTTCCGCAATCTCGCGTCGATGGACGTGGAAGAGGCGATCCGCGGCAACCCGATCGACGGCGTGGTCCTGATGACCGGCTGCGACAAGACCACGCCGGCCCTGCTCATGGGCGCAGCGTCCTGCGACGTGCCGGCGATCGTGCTCTCGGGCGGGCCGATGCTGAACGGCAAGTACCGCGGCAGGGACATAGGCTCGGGCACCGACGTCTGGCGCTTCGCGGAGGAGGTCAAGGCGGGCGAGATGTCGCTTGAGGACTTCCTGGACGGCGAATCCTGCATGTCGCGCTCGGCCGGGCACTGCATGACCATGGGCACGGCGTCGACCATGAACAGCGTCGCCGAGGCGCTCGGCATGAGCCTGCCGGGCTGCGCCGCGATTCCCGCGGTCGACAGCCGGCGCAAGGTGATCGCGCAGCTGACCGGCCGGCGCATCGTCGAGATGGTCAAGGAGGACCTGCGCATCTCCAAGGTGCTCAGGCGCGAGAACTTCCTGAACGCGATCCGGGCGAACGGCGCCATCGGCGGCTCGACCAACGCCGTGATCCACCTGCTCGCGATCGCCGGGCGTACGGGCGTCAAGGTGACGCTCGACGACTGGGACGCGTACGGCCGCGAGGTGCCGACCATCGTCGATCTCATGCCGTCCGGCCGCTTTCTGATGGAGGATTTCTATTACGCCGGGGGCCTGCCGGCGGTGCTGCGCGCGCTCGGCGACCATGGCATGCTGGAGAAGGACGCGCTCACCGTCACCGGCCGGAGCATGTGGGAGAACGTCCAGAACGCGACCAACTGGAACACCCAGGTGATCCGCGAGTGGGACAACCCGCACACCGCGCACGGCGGTATCGCGGTGCTGCGCGGCAACCTCGTCCCGGACGGTGCCGTGCTCAAGCCGTCGGCCGCCACGCCCGTGCTGATGCGCCATCGCGGCCGCGCCGTGGTGTTCGAGAACATCGAGGACTACAAGGCCAAGATCAACGACCCGGCCCTCGACGTCGACGAGACCTGCGTGCTGGTGCTCAAGAACTGCGGGCCCAAGGGCTATCCCGGCATGGCCGAGGTCGGCAACATGGGCCTGCCGCCGAAGGTGCTGAAGAAGGGCATCAAAGACATGGTGCGCATCTCGGATGCCCGCATGTCGGGCACGGCGTACGGCACCGTGGTCCTCCATGCCTGCCCCGAGGCCGCGGCCGGCGGCCCGCTCGCGTTCGTCCAGAACGGCGACGTGGTCGAGATGGACGTCGAGGCGCGGCGCCTGCATTTGGAGGTCACGGACGAGGAGCTGGCCCGTCGGCGCGCCGCCTGGACCCCGCCCGAGCCGGCGATGACGTCGGGCTACCAGAAGATGTACGTCGACCACGTGATGCAGGCCTGCGAAGGGGCCGATCTCGACTTTCTGGTCGGCTGCCGGGGCGCTGCCATCCCGCGCGAGAGCCATTGACGGACAATCGCTGCCCGACCCTTTGCTAAGTCCGGCTACACGGGCGCGCTCCGCGCGTGACTTGTGGGACTAGGCGCGCTACCCCGGATCGTGCATCCGCTGGGGATGCCGGTCTGGAACGGCCCGCCGATGCCCGCGCTGCTCGCCGGCCTGCCGATGTACGACCTGCCCGAGGTGCGCGCCGCGACTGATTCCTGGTGGCGGGGGCTCGCGCGCGCCTTCCGCCGTGAGGGCGTGGCGGATGTGCCGGGGCGGCTGAGCCGGAACATGGCGCGGGGCCGCATGTGGAGAGCGCCCGAGCTACTGTTCAGCCAGACCTGCGGCTTTCCGTTCACCCACGCCTTCGCCGGGCAGCTGGAGGTGGTGGCGACGCCCTGCTACGCCGCCGCCGGCTGCGTCGGCCCGGATTACCGCAGCCTGATCGTCGTGCGCGAGGACGAGCCCGCCCGGGCCCTGGTCGAATTCCGGGGGCGCATCGTCGCGATCAACGCGCCGGATTCGCACTCGGGCTGCAACATCCTGCGCGCCATGACGGCGCCGCTCGCCGGCGGCCGGCGCTTCTTCGGCCGCACCGTCGTGACCGGCAGCCACCGGGCGAGCATCGCCGCCGTGAGCCGAAGCACGGCCGATCTCGCCGCGATCGATTGCGTCCTCTACGCCTTGCTCGAGCGCCACCGCCCAGCTGCGCTCGCCGGCATCCGGGTGCTGACCCGATCGCCCGTGGCGCCGGGGCTGCCCTACGTCATGCACGCCAGCCAGCCGACCGATGTGCTCGAGCGCGTGCGCGCCGGCCTGTTCGCAGCGCTCGCCGACCCGGCGCTCGCGGGCTGCCGCGAGGCGCTCCTGATCAAAGGCGCCGAGCTGTTGTCTGCCTCGGCCTACGACTGCATCCGCGCGTGGGCGGGGCAGGCCCGGGCACGCGCTGGCCGCGCGGCGTGAGGCTCAGTCTCCAGGCTCGGAGGTCAGGCGCGCGAGGATCTCCCGATTGACGGCGATATAGCCGTCGCCCTGCACGGCGATCCGGCCCTCGAGATACCGGTGCGCGGCCGGCAGCGCGTGGAAGGGCAGCGCCGGCACGGCGTGATGCTCCGCGTGGTAGGGCATGTTCCAGGCGAGCCGCCGGACCAGCGCGGTGGTGAGCGTCGTGCGCGAGTTCTTCAGCATGTCCGGCACCAGCGGGCAGCCCGTGTGCTCGGCCAGGAGGTAGAGGCGCAGGAACGGCTGGCCGAGCAGGACCGGGAGAATCCAGAGCCAGAGCAGGACGGCGCTGCCGGCGACGATCGAAGCCGTGGCGAGCGCCGCGTAGGCCCCGAGCAGCAGCCGCGCCTCACGGGCCACCCGCCCCCGCAGCCGGGGCGCGATGAAGGGCTCGCCCACACGGCCACTGGCGTGGCGGAGCGTCGTCGCGATGCGCTCGCGCCAGTAGGGCAGACCCGACACGTGCCAGAGCCAGGCCCGGCGCGTGTCTGGCTTGGGCGTCATGAGCTCCGGATCGCGGGCGGGATCCTGGGTGAAGCGGTGATGGGCGAAGTGGAAGGCGCGAAAAGACTCCGGCGGCAGCAGCAGGATCGCTCCGCATACCCAGGCCACGGCATCGTTGAGCCGGCGGCTGCGGAACGCGGTGCGATGCACGCTCTCGTGCAGGGGCGCGAACAGGAACACCAGGACCACGCCATGGACGACCAGCGCCGGCAAGAGCCACCAGGAGCCGGCCGCGAGGGCGACCGCGAGCCCGGTGAGCAGGAGCGCGCCCGCATGCCCCGCGAGCTGGGCGAGCCCGCGAGCATCGGAGCGGTCCATCAGCGCACCGAGCGCAGCCCGCTCGTCGCCGCCCGAGGTGAACGTCGCTTCTCTCATCGCACTCGCCTCCGACCGCCCGAGTCTACCGATTGGGGCTTGACCGCGCCAGCCGAAGCGTGTCGAAAGCGGCGGCGCGCGTGGCGCGCCCACAGTCCGGAGGCTCACGCATGCACCGTCTCATCCCTCTCCTCGGGAGTGTTCTGCTCGTCATGACCCTCGCCGCCAGCGCCCAGGAGCGCGATCTCCAAAACACGCTGTACATGGACCTCGAGGATGGCCGCGTGGTCATCGAGCTCCGGCCCGACCTCGCACCCGCGCACGCGGCGCGGCTCAAGGAGCTCGTACGCGAGGGGTTCTACGACGGCATCGTCTTCCACCGCGTCATTCCCGACTTCATGGCGCAGACCGGCGATCCGACCGGCACCGGCCGCGGCGGCTCGGACCTGCCGAATCTGCCGGCCGAGTTCTCCGATGCGCCGTTCGAGCGCGGCACCATCGGCATGGCCCGCACGCAGGATCCCAACAGCGCGAACAGCCAGTTCTTCATCAATTTCGCCCGCACGCCGCACCTCGACGGCCAGTACACCGTCGTGGGCGAGGTGGTCGAAGGCATGGATCACGTCGACGAGATCGCCACGGGCGAACCGCCGGCCAATCCGGACCAAATCCTTCAGATGCGGGTCGCGGCGGACGTGGAAAGCGGCACGCAGGACTGATTTTCCGCCGGTGTGAGCTGGCTCACAGGAGCGCCCGCTATCCCGTAGGTAGGTTGCGCCAGACACGGGAGATCGGGCGATGCGTACTTCATCCAGGCAACGAGTGGTGCGGCTTTTGGCGGCGGGCTACCTGGTCGTCGCGACTGGCGCCTATGCCTTGCCGTTCGTCATCGTGGCCGCCTACCTGGCGGGCCTCGATTGATCCGGCGGCGCGCTCGAATCGGGCTCCGCCCGCATGCTGCAGGCCGCTCGCGGAGCCAAATGATCGCCCTTCGCACGATTCACAAAAGAACATGTGGCCTCGGGGATACACCTGCGGGCAATCATTCACGTGAAAATCTACCGACACGCGAATTTTGCTTGGCGGGAAAAAAGCACCACATACTATTTCGCCCATCGTCTTCGGCACTCGGGAGATCAAGGTGAGAGTGAGGGTGGAACGGATCCGTCGCGGCCGCAGGATGCCTGAGGTCGACTACGTGGAGACCAGGGCCCCGCGCAAGCGGCCGGAGATCCCTCGCATGGCGGAAAGCACATCCGACGAGGAACCGAATCACTTCGACGAGATCGCCGCGTCGAACCTGCGCCTGCCCTGGCGCATCAACCGATCGCACAAGGGTGACGAGTAGGCACCGGACGTCCATACCCCGTACCCTGACATAGGCTCGCTGGTCCGGCCCGGGGTTTACCCGCCGCCGCAGCGCTCCAGCAAGCGACCGAACGCATCGCCGCCCTGTTGGCCGTGCGCCGTTCAGCGTCGCATGCGCTCGTGCCCGGGGTCGAAGAACGCGCGCAGGCTGGCTTCGGCCTGGAAGCGATCGCCGGCGATTTCGATCTCGAACCCGGCAGAACGGAGCAGCTCGGGCGTGATCGCATCCGCGAGGCGAACATATCCCATGCCGATGGACGCGCCGAACGTATGGCCATAGGCGCCCGAGGTGAGGAGGCCGATGCGCCGGCCGTCCATCACGATCGCCTCGTCGTGAAACAGAAGCGGCTCGGGCTCGGTGAGCCTGAACTGGACCAGCCGTCGGGTGAGCGGGCGCTCGCGCTGGCGCAGCAGCGCCTCCCGGCCGATGAACAGCACCGGCTTGTCGAAGCTCACGGCAAAGCCGAGCCCGGCCTCCAGCGGCGTGTCCGTCGGCCCGATGTCGTGCCCCCAATGCCGGAAGCCCTTCTCGAGCCGCAGCGAGTTGAGCGCGTGGAAGCCCGCTGGCGTGAGCGCGTCGCCCGCCTCGTCCAGGACGAAGTCCAGCAGCGGCGCCGCGAACTCGCTCGGAACGTAGAGCTCGAAGCCCAGCTCGCCCACGTACGAGATGCGGTGCGCCCGGACGAGCGTGTAGCCGAGTCCGATCTCCTTCGTGGTTGCGAACGGAAAGGCCGTGTTGCTCAGATCCGCCTTCGTGAGGCGTGCCAGCACCTCCCGGCTCTTCGGCCCCATGATGCCGATCACCGCGAAGGCCGACGTCACGTCGGTGAGGAAGGCGTGCGCGTCGTCCGGCAGGTGACGCTGCAGCCAGGCGAAATCGCGGGTCTGGCTGGCGGCGCTGGTCACGATCAGGAAGCGGTCCTCGGCCAGCCGCGTCACCGTGAGATCGGCCTCGATCCCGCCCCGCTCGTTCAGCCACTGCGTGTAGACGACCCGGCCGGGCTCCACCGCGACATCGTTCCCGCACACCCGCTGCAGCACGGCCTCCGCATCGCGGCCCTGGAGCAGGAACTTGGCGAACGAGGACAGATCGAACAGCCCCACGCCCTCGCGCGTCCCCTGATGCTCGGCCGCCCAGTTCTCGAACCAGCCGGGGCGCCCCCAGGTGTAGTGATACTCGGGCGTGCTGCCGGGTGCGCCGTACCAGTTCGGGCGCTCCCAGCCCGCCATCTCGCCGAAGCAGGCGCCCAGCGCCCCGAGCCGCTCGTGCAGGGGTGAGATGCGCGCCGGCCGGGCGGTCGCGTACTGCCGATACGGCCAGTGCATGGCGTAGAGGAGACCCAGCCCCTCGACGGCGCGCTCGCGCAGATAGCGCGCGTTGCTCTGGAAGGGCTGCATGCGGCGGATGTCGACGTCCGCGAGGTCCAGAGACGGCCGCCCTTCGACGATCCACTCCGCGAGCGCCTTGCCGGCGCCGCCCGCCGACTGGATGCCGATCGAGTTGAAGCCGGCCGCAACGAAGAAGCCCCGGAGCTCCGGCGCCTCGCCCAGGAGGTAGCGATCGTCCGGCGTGAAGCTCTCCGGGCCGCAGAAGAACTTGCGGATGCCGACCTGCTCCAGCGCCGGGATGCGCCGCATGGCATCCTCGAGGAAGGGCATGAAGTGGTCCCAGTCCTCGGCCAGCTCGCCGAACGCGAAGTCCTCCGGGATGCCGCCCATGCCCCAGGGCTTGGCCACGGGCTCGAACATCCCGAGCAGCAGCTTGCCCGCGTCCTCCTTGAAGTACAGGCACCCGTCCGGGTCGCGCAGCACCGGCAGATCTCCCGGGAGGTCCTCCATCGGTCCGGTCAGCACGTAGAAGTGCTCGCACGCCTGCAGCGGCACGCTCACGCCCGCCATGCGCCCGACCTCGCGGCCCCACATGCCGGCGCAGTTGACCACCACCTCGGCGCCCACCGGGCCCCGCTCGGTCTCGACGCCCGAGACCCGGCCGCCCGAGCGCAGAACGCCCATGACCTTGCAGCTCTCGACAATCGTAGCACCGCCCAGGCGCGCGCCCTTCGCCAGCGCCTGGGTGATGTCGATCGGGTTCGCCTGACCGTCGCCGTGGATGAAGACGGCGCCGACCACATCGTCGATCGTGATCAAGGGATGGCGCGCGCGCGCCTCGGCGGGCGAGAGCACGTCGACCTCGAGGCCGCAGGCCCGGCCCATGGAGGCGGCACGCTCGAGCTCGGTGAAGCGCTCGGCCGTGCGCGCGAGCCCGAGGCTGCCGTTCTGCTTGAAGCCCGTGGACTGCCCGGTCTCGGCCTCCAGGCCCGCATAGAGCTCGGCCGAGTAGGCGGCGAGGCGTGTCAGGCTCTCGGTGGCGCGCAGCCGCCCGATCAGCCCGGCCGCGTGCCAGGTCGTGCCCGAGGTCAGCTGCTTTCTCTCGAGCAGGAGGACGTCGCGCCAGCCGAGCTTGGTCAGATGATAGGCGACGCTCGCGCCCACCACCCCGCCGCCGATGATCACGGCGCGGGCATGGCTCGGCAGATCGGACGACATGGGGCGGCCTCCCGGGTTGCGGCGGGCCTCAGTCTAGACCGCCAGGACCAGCCGGGGAAACCGCCGGAACGAGCCTTTGCCGACCGCTGCCGACCCCTAACTGCAAGGGGAGAGCATCCAGGGAGGGCACGAGAATGGTCACCCACGCCCGGCTCGTTGCCGCCGGCTTCGCGGAGTTCCTGAACGAGCTCGACGTCCGGGTGGTGAGTGACGCGCCCGCCGGTCGGGTGCGCCCGGAGGACGTCGAGGGACCGGACGCCGTGCTCCTGTTCGAGCAGTGGCAGGGCGCGCGCAACGGTCCCTTTGTCGGTCTCGACGACCAGGATTCCCGAATCGCGCTCGTGGGCGGACAGTTCGCGCCGGAGCCGGGCTTCGCCGACCATCCGGTCACCGAGGTGACGTGGCACGGCGCGCGGGCCTGTTGCGAGTGGCGCGATGCGCGCCTTCCGACCAAGGCCGAATGGGAGGTGGCGGCGCGCGGCCGCGCAGGCGCACCTGGCCCTGGGGCGAGGAGCCGCCGACCCCCGAGCGGGCGGTGTTCGGCCGCGCCCGGGGGCAGACCGAGCCGGTCGGGGAGCGCCCGGCCGGGGCGACGCGAGGGCGTGCATGACCTCGCCGGCAGCCTCGCCGAGTGGACGAGCACGCTCTACCAGCCCTACCCCTACGATCCCGCCGACGGCCGCGAGGACCCGGACGATCCGGGCGAGCGGGTCACCCGCGGCGGCGATTACGTGTTCGACACCAAGCCCGAGCACCCGACGTTCTTCCGCAGCGGCTTCTCGCGCGCACCGCAGTCCGGCCACCGCCACATCGGCTTTCGCTGCGCGAGATCCGCGGAGACGGGTTGAGCTTCAAAGCGGCCGCTGCGCGCACCTCTGATAGGTGTCGCGCCAGGGCCGCAGCCGCTCGAAGGCGGCGCTCGCGGCGAGCACGTCGGCATCGGCGTAGCGCCGGCCGATGAGCTGCATGCCGACCGGCAGCCCATCGGCCATCCCGGCCGGGATCGAGGCAGCCGGATGGCCCGAGAAATTGATGAAGTAGGTCAGGCACCAGCCGATCAGCCGGTCGACCTCCTCGCCCTCGACCGCGCGCGGCCCCATCGTGTTGCCGTCGTCGGCATTGTCGACCGCAAGACAGGCGAGCGTCGGCGTGATCAGCAGGTCGTACCGATTGAGCACGCCCTGGACGGCGTCGTAAATCTCCGAGCGGATCTCCTGGTCCTTGAAAAAGTCCAGCGCCGACATCTTGTATCCGGCTTCGACCCAGCGCAGGTACTCGGGCGGGAAGTCGTCGCGGTGATCCTGCAACAGATCGAGGCCGTTGCGCTTGAAGATCTCGAACGTCTGCACGTTGAGCGGCATGATGAGGCGGCACCAGAGGTCGGAAAGCTCCCGTTGCGGCCGCTTGATCCCGACCTTCACCTCTTCCACGTGGGCGCCGGCCTCCTCGAAGGCGCGCACGGCCTTGGCCACGACCTCGGCGACGCGGCGGTCGACCGGGAAGACGTCGAAGTTCGGGCTGTAGGCGATCTTCCAGCCGCGGACCCCGCGACGCGTCGCCCCCACGAAATCCACCTGCTCGTCGAGGCTGTAGGGGTCGCGCGAGTCGTAGCCCGCGAGCGCCTCCATGGCGAGGGCGGCGTCCTCGACCGTGCGCGTGATCGGCCCCTCGAACAGGAACGGCGCATCACCACCGAACGCGTTGGGGCGTGCGATGAACGGCACCCGACCGAAGGACGCCTTGTAGCCGTAGACGCCGCACCAGGATGCGGGGATGCGGATCGAGCCGCCGCCATCGGTGCCCTCGGCGAGAGGCAGCATGCCGTCCGCCACCGCCCCGGCACTGCCGCCCGAGGAGCCGCCGGTGTTCTTGGCCGCGTCGAACGGGTTGCGCGCCGGCCCGAACAGGTAATTGTCGCAGGTGCCGCGAAAGCCCATGACCGGGCTGTTGGTCTTGCCCAGAAGAATGGCGCCCGCCTTCTCGATGCGCTCGGCGAAGGCGCACCAGAAGTCGGGTGTGAAGTCCTTGAGCGCGCGCACGCCGCCGAAGGTGCTCTTCCAGCCGGGCTTGAAGTCGAAGAGATCCTTGATCGCGGCCGGCACACCGTGGAGCGGCCCGAGCGCCTCGCCCGCCATCACCGCCTGCTCGGCCGCTTTCGCCTGCCGCCGGGCGTCCTCGAAGCCGAAGTAGACGAAGGCGTTCAGGCTCGGGTTGCGGGCCTCGATCCGCGTGATGAAGGCGTCTGTCACCTCCATCGGCGACAGATCGCGCCGGCGAACGCGGAGCGCCAGTTCCGCCGCGCTCATCCAGGCGAGTTCGTCCGACAGTGCCATGATACCTCCCCCCTCTCGGCTCACGATTGAAGGCACCACATTACGAAGCCGGCCGATCCCGACCAAGCCCGACTTCGAGAAAGGGCTATTCGGGCGATGGCTGCCGACGAGGAGCGCGAGCGAGCCCGGCTGGGTCGCAGGCGGGGGACGCGCCGGCCGCTCGTCGCTCAGATCACCCGCTTGCGCAGGAAGGCACCGATGTAATCGGTGACGATGACGAGAATGAGGATCGCGATCAGGGCCGTGGCCGTGTTCTGATAGTCGAACAGGCGCAAGCTGGAGAGCAGATAGAAGCCGATACCGCCGGCGCCCACGAGGCCCAGCACCGTGGCCGAGCGGACGCTGACCTCGAGCCGGTAGAGATTGTAGGTGATGAAATGCGGCCGGACCTGGGGCAGGATCGCGTACAGGATGACCAGAAATTTGCGCGCGCCGGTCGCTTCGATCGCCTCGACCGGCCCCGGGTCCACGGCCTCGATCGCTTCCGCATAGAACTTGCCGAGCATGCCCGCGTTGTGCAGAGCGAGCGCCAGCACCCCCGGAAACGGCCCGAGCCCGACCGCGGAGACGAAAATGAGCGCGAAGACCAGCTCGTTCACGCCGCGCAGCGTGTTGAGCACGAAGCGCGAGGCCGCATAGATGCTCCAGTGCGGCGAGATGTTGCGCGCCGCGAGCAGGCCCAGTGGCATGGCGATGGCGATGCCGAAGACCGTGCCCCACAGCGCGATGTAGATCGTCTCCAACGTGGGCCAGAAGATGACGTCGACGTAGGTGGCGCTCGGCGGGAACATGCGGCCGAGGAAGTTGACGATGGCCGGGATACCCTCGATGAACCTGTCCGGCCTGATGTTCGTCTTGATGGCGCTCCACAGGAGCACCGCGAACGCGATGAGGTAGAGCACCACGTGTAGGACGAGCTGCCGGCGCTTCTCGCCCGAGTTCGTCGCCGCATCGAGCATGTGCTCGAGAGCGGCCTCCCGTGCGGGTGACCCCTGCCGCTGGTGAAGCGCCGTTCCTGCCGACATGGATTGGTCCTAACCGATCTCGCCGTAGGTATCCTCCGGCGCCCCGCCATAGATCTCGTGGAGGACCTCGTTCGAGAGATCGTCCTTGTGGCCGTCGTACACGACCACGCCGTTCGCCAGTCCGATGATGCGGCTGCCGAACTCGCGCGCGTAGTTGACCTGATGGATGTTGAGCAGCACGGTGATGCCGCTCTCCTGGTTGATGCGGCGCAGGTAGCCCAGGACCGTGCGCGCGATGGTTGGGTCGAGGCTGGCCACCGGCTCGTCGGCGAGCACGAGGACGGGGCTCTGGTTGAGCGCGCGCGCGATGCCGACGCGCTGCTGCTCGCCGCCCGAGAGCGTGTCCGAGCGCTGGAAGGCCTTGTGGGCGATATCGACGCGATCGAGGCACTGGAGGGCATGCAGGCGCTCCTCGCGGGTGAAGTAGCGGACCGACGCCGCGAGCAGCGACTTGTAGCCGAGCCGGCCGGTCAGGACGTTCTCGATGACCGGTAGCCGTTTCACGAGATTGAAGTGCTGGAAGATCATCCCGATGTTGCGCCGGTGCTCGCGCAGCCGTCGCCCGCCGCCCGGCAGCGGCTTGTCATTGAACCGGATGCTGCCGCCGGTGGGCTCCACCAGGCGGTTGATGCAGCGCATCAGGGTGGATTTGCCGGCGCCGCTGCGGCCGAGAATGGTGATGAACTCGCCCGCCTCGGCGGTGAAGGAGACGTCGTGGAGCGCGGCCTGGCTGCCGTAGCTCTTCTGCAAACCGTCGACCTGGAGGAGTATGGAGGCCACCGTTCTCTCCGCTGACCGTAGCCGATGCGGGCAGCGCGCCGGGCCCGAGGCGGTTCGGGGGCGGTCGACCCCGCAGGGCCGGCTACCCCACCGAACCTTCGGGATCTATTGGCTCGCCTCCTGGAAGGCCGTCATCTCGCGAATGATGTCGTAATCGGCATCGGTCGCCGGTTCCATCCGCTCGATCGTGCCGAGCTTGCCGAAGTCGACGTCGGCCAGCTGCAAAATGGCGTTTCTCAGACGTTCCTGCAGCTCTTCGGGGAGATTGGTGCGGATGACGAAGGGCGAGCCGGGCACTGGATCCGACTTGAAGATGATCTTCAGATCATCATCCGTCATCTGCTCGCGCTGGATCGCAAGATCATAGACCTCGTCGGCGATCGCCGCCGCGTCGACCTTGTTCTCGAGCACGGCGATCAGGGACGCCTGGTGGGTCCCGGAGTAATAGGTGGCCGAGAAGTCGCCGTCGGGGTTTATGCCCGCCCGATCGAGCACCAGCCTGGGCAGCAGGCCGCCGGAGGTCGAGGCCGGATCGACGAAGGCGAAGGTGCGCCCCTTGAGGTCGTCGAGGTCCTCGATCGGGCTGTCTGGCTGGGTGATGATCAGCATGTGATAGGCCGCTTGGCCCGTATACGCCATCACGCCGCGCGCGACCGGCTCGATGGGGGCGTCGACCTTGTCCCTGGCCAGCACGTAGGCCGCCGGGCCGAGGAACGCCGCCTCGAGCTGGTTGGAGCGCAGGGCCTCGACCACGGCCGTGTAGTCGAGGGCGACGTGGGGCTTGATGGGGATCCCGAGTGCGTCCTCGAAGGCGCGGATCAACGGCTCCGATTCGGCGATCAGCTTGTCGGCATCTTCCGAGGGGATCAGGCCGAAGCGGATCTCGGTGATCTCGTCGGCCAGGGCCGGCATCGCGACCGATGCCGCCAGGAGGCCGCTGAGCGCGACAGCGGCTTGCAGGGCTCGACGTCGTTGCATGGGAAAGCCTCCGGGTTGTGCGTCTCGTTGCCCCTGGCCAGGCACGGCCGATCGGGTCGAAGCGCCGTTTGCACCGCGTCACAATCACCGGCCGCGTATTCTCAAGTAGGAGATCGTTCTGCGGTAGGCGATCAAGTCCGAGATGTAGCACCAATTTAAATCCGCCAGGAGTGCCCGTCAAGCGAGGACTACAGCGCTGATGACAATCACATGCTCATGTCCAGAAAACAGCAAGAAGCCCAAACCGGACGACTACGCCGACCGGCCCGCGACTGCCCGCCACCAAGAAGCTTCGCTGCACCAGGCCTGCTCTGGACGGGTCGATCCACCCCAGCCTGCGGCCCGGAACGAGGCTACGGCCGCTCGCCACGCCTCAGGCGCGCCTCGATGTCCTCGATGCAGGGCAGGAGGTCGGCGATGGTGTCGACCACGTAGTGCGCGCCGGATTGCAGCATGCGCCGCCAGGCGCGCTCGCGCTTCGCCTTTCGCTCCTCCTCCTGCAGCGCCTCCCAGTCCGCGAGCGAGAGTCCGACCTCGTTGCCGGAGACGGCGAGGCCCACGGTCCACATGCCGGCGTTCAGGCCCTCCTCCACGCCCGGGATGGTATCGTCCACCTTGATACAGGCGGCAACGCAGTCGACCTGGAGGTTGATCGCGTTCTGCAGGCACATGAAGGGATAGGGGCGCCCGGCCGGCATCTCGGACGCCGAGACGGTCGAGTCCGGCTTGTAGCCCTGTCGCTCGGCATCACGCAGGTTGATCGCGGTCATCTCGGTCGTATAGCCCGTGGTCGAGCCGATCTTGATCCCCTTGCGGCGCAGTGCTGCGACCACCTCGAGCGTGCCCGGGATCAGCTCGGAATAGGTCGACAGGCACTCGAGCTGCAGCGGGATGAAGTCCGCGAACGCGGCGTCCACGTCGTCCTCGCCGGGCGTGCGGCCGTATTTCTCCTGCCAGCGCGCGCGCACCGCGTCGAGCTGCGTGATCTTCTGGATGTGGACGCGCTTGTGCGCCCCCATGGGCACGCGCGCCTCCTCCATCGAGATCGGCACGCCCTTGCGCCTGAACACCTCGACGAACACGACGGCGGGTGCCATGCAGCCGAAGTCCATGGTCGTGCCCGCCCAGTCCAGGAGCACGGCCTGGACGGGGCCGCAGTAGCGGCGCTGGTATCTGAAGTCGAAGATCTGGCTCATGGTGCTGTCCCAGGTTGATCGGGTCGGGGTTCAGGCGGCGGCGGGCGCCGGCCGGCCGCTGGCCACGCCCACCTCAGCGAGCGTCTTCTTGATCGCGGCGAGCGCGCCCAGTAGCTCGGCGGGCCCGAGCCGGCCGATGCAACCGATGCGGAAGCTGTCGGCCACGGTGAGCTTGCCCGGATAGATGACGTAACCCTGCTCGCGCAGGCGCTCGTAGAACTCGTCGAAGCGGAAGCGCGGGTCCGCGGGCATCCTGAAGGTGACGATGATCGGCGCCTGCAGGTGCTCCGGGAGCAGCGTCTCAAAGCCCAGCTCGCGCATGCCGGAGATCAAAATGCGGCAGTTCTCGCGATAGCGGGCGCCGCGGCCGGCGGTGCCGCCTTCCGCGGCGTGCTCCGTAAGCGCCTGGTCGAGGGCGGCCAGCACGTGGGTCGGCGGCGTGAACCGCCACTGGCCATTGCGCTCCATGGCCTGCCATTGGTCGTGCAGGTCGAGCGAGAGCGAAGGTGCTTGGCCCGCCGCCCGCTCGAGCGCGTCCTGGCGCACGATCGCGAAGCCCACGCCCGGCACGCCCTCCAGGCACTTGTTGGCGGACGCGGCCACGGCCTCGAACGGCACCTCGCGCGCATCCAGCGGCAGGGCGCCGAACGCGCTCATGGCATCGATCAGGAGCCGGCGGCCGCGCCGTGCGGTGACCTCGGCGAGCGCCTCGATCGGGTTCAGGATGCCCGACGTGGTCTCGCAGTGCACCGCCGCCACGTGCGTGATCTCGGGATCGTCGCCCAGCGCGGCGTCCAGCGCCGCGACGTCGTTCGGCTGGTCCTCCGGCGTCTCCAGGCTACGGACCGCGCGCCCGTGATACTGCGCCATGCGAACCATGCGCTGACCGTAGGCGCCGTTGACCAGCACCAGGAGCTTGCCGTCCCGGGGCACCAGCGTGCCGAGCATCGCCTCGACGACGAAGGTGCCGCTGCCCTGAAGCGGCACGCAGACGTGCGTGCCGATGCCGCCCGCAAGGCTCGTCAGCCGCTCGCGAATGCGCGCGTTGAGCGCGATGAACTCCCGATCGCGCGAGCCCCAGTCGCGCAGCATCGCGCGTTTGACGCCCGCCGACGTGGTGAGCGGCCCGGGCGTCAGCAGGTAGGGCTCTCGGGACAGGTCCGGCATGGCGATGCTTTCGAAAGCGAATCGGCTTCGGATTCTCTCCGGGCCGAGCTATAAGTCAAATGCATGGTTCTAATGAGATGATAACCTCCGGATATGAACTACTCGCAACTGCGCGCCTTCCATGCGGTCGCCGGCGAGGGCAGCTTCACCCGCGGCGCCGCCCGCCTCGGGATCAGCCAGCCCGCGGTCACGGTGCAGGTGCGGGCGCTCGAACAGACCTATGGCGTGGAGCTGTTCCGCCGGCACGGGCAAGGGGCGACGCTCACCGAGTTCGGCGCCGAGGTCTTCCGCTACGCGCGTCGGGTGTTCGCGCGCCTCGACGAGCTGCAGCAGCTCCTCACCTCTGCGGGCGCGCTCGAGATCGGCAGCCTCGAGGTGGGTGCCGACAGCCCGAGCGTGGTCATGGACCTCCTGGCCGCGTTCATGGCCCGGCACCCCGGCGTGCGCGTGGCCGTGCGCATGGGCAATGCGACGCGGGTCCTGGCCGAGCTCGAGGAAGGTCGCGTGGATGTCGCCGTGCTCAACCTCATGCGACCGAGCCCGGAGCTGCACGTCCACGAGCTCGCGCGCGATCGCATCATCGCCTTCGTGCCCCGCCATCACCCCTGGGCGGACCGGTCGGCGGTCACGCTCGCGGAACTCGCCCGCGCGCCGCTCGTGCTGCGCGAGCCGGGCTCCGCGACGCGCGCGCTGCTCCTGGAGGCCCTGGAGCAGGTGAGGCTCGCCCCCAACGTGGCGCTGGAGCTCGGCTCGCGCGAGGCGGTGCGCGAGGCCGTCCTCGCCGGGCTCGGCGTCGGCACGGTGTTCACGCGGGAGCTGGTGCCGGAACCGAGGCTCGCCACCCTGCGCATCGCCGACGCCGAGCTCTCGACCGCGAACTCGCTCGCGTGCCTGGCCGATCGCCGCCAGCTGCGCGCGGTCGAGGCGTTCTTCGCCGTCGCCCGGAGCATGCACCCGCACCCACACGGCTGAGCCGTTGGGAACGCGCCCCTTTCTCTACCGTTGTACGCGCTCAGGACAGCTCGAGCACGAGGTAGAGCCATGGCTGAAGCCACGACCGATCACGAGACGATCCGCAGGTGGGCCGAGTCGAAGGGCGGCAAGCCCGCGGTGGTGAAGCGGACCCACGGCCAGCGCGGCGTGGGCATCATCCGCATCATGTTCCCCGAAGCGCCGCAGTCGGAGCACGAGGAACTCGAAGAGATCTCGTGGGACGAGTTCTTCAAACAGTTCGACGAGAGCAAGCTCGCGCTGCTCTACGAGAAGGACAGCGCCTTCAACAAGATCGTCGGCCGCGACACACTCGAGAAGCGCGAGCACGGCGAGCATGGCGCCGCGCGCCACTGACCCCTGTCCGTCGCCCGGGCGTGAGGGCGCTGTTACGCCCGGGCGCGGCTAGGCGGCTTGCGGCAGCCCGGCCACGGTCTCACCGAAGTCGAGAGTGACGCGCAGGCCCGGCCGGTTCTCGCCAAGCATCAGGCGGGCACCGTGGAGCCGGGCGACTGCCCTGACCAGGCTGAGACCGAGCCCGTTGCCCGGTGTCGAGCGGTGGCGCTCCAGGCGCACGAACCGCTCCAGCACGTGCTCCCGATCCGCCTCGGGAATGCCGGGCCCACTATCGGTGATCGTGATCACCGGCCCCGACGGCCGCGGCTCGATCTCGAAGCGCACGGTCCCCTGCTCCGGCGTGTACTTGATCGCATTGTCCAACAGGTTGGCCAGGGCCTGGGCCAAGAGCTCGCGGTGCCCGCGCAGCTGAACGGCTCGGGGGCAGGTGCAGGTGAACGTGATCTGCTTCTCCTCGGCGAGCGGCCGGTACAGATCCGTGAGATCCGCCGCCATGGTGGCGAGGTCGACCTCCTCGAACGGCGCGCGATCGCTGCCCGCCTCCGCCCGCGCGATCGCCAGCAGGGCATTGAAGGTGCCGATCATCGCCTCGGCGTCGGCGAGCGTCTGCTCGAGCAGGGCCCGGCACTCGTCCCGGTCCGGGTTGCCCATCAGCGTCACCTCGATGCGGGCGCGCAGACGGTTCAAAGGCGTCCTGAGGTCGTGCGCGATGTTGTCCGTGACCTGGCGCATGCCGTCGAGCAGGCGCTCGATCTGGTCGAGCATCGCGTTCAGATTGGCCGCGAGCTGATCGAATTCGTCGCGCGAGCCGCGCAGCTCGATCCGCTGGCTCAGATCGCCAGCCATGATGCGCCGGGTGGTGCGGTTGATGTCGTCGACGCGACCCAACAGCCCGCGGCTCATGACGAACCCCCCACCCAGCCCCAGCAGGAGCGTGAGCGCCAGGCCCCAGCCGAGGGTCCGCCGGATGGTTGCCTCGAGGTCGAGGCGGTTCTCGATCTCGCGCCCGACCAACAGACGAAAGCCGCCGCTCAGCAGGAAGACACGGGCCCGCGCCCGACGCAGATCCGCGCCCTCCTCGACCGGCTCCGATTCGACCATGAACGAGATCCAGCTGCTCTCGTCGTGCTCCACGAGCGGCCAGCGATCGATGTTGCCGGCGATGCGCCGCCCGAACGGATCCGCGAGCAGGTAGATGCTGGCGCGGTTCGGATGCGCCGCGCTCCGGCGCTCGATCACGCGGCTGAGGCGGCTCAAATCGCCCGCCCGATACTGCTCGGCGAGGCCCGTGATCTCGGCCTCGATCGTCTCGGTGATCTGGCGCTCGAGCACGTTGGAGGTCGCCCAGTACAGGTACCCCAGGAGCGCCAGCGCCGAGAGGCCGAACAGCGCCAGATAGATCAGCGCCAGCCGAAAAGTCGACGTCTCAAGCAGGCGGGTCAGACGCACGCAAGGTGTATCCGGCGCCGCGCACGGTGTGGATCAGCGGCTGCTCGAAGCCGCGGTCGATCTTCTGGCGCAGGCGGCTGATGTGCACGTCGATGACGTTGGTCTGGGGATCGAAGCGATAGTCCCAGACCTTCTCGAGCAGCATGGTCCGGGTCATCACCTGACCGGGGTGGCGCATCAGCGTCTCGAGGAGCTGAAACTCGCGCGGCTGCAGGTCGATCACCCGACCGGCCCGGGTGACCTTCCGGGTGAGCAGGTCGACCTCGAGATCGGCGACCCGGAGCCGGGTCGGCACCGAGGGGCTGCTCGGCCGCCGGGCCAGGCTCTCCACCCGCGCGAGCAGCTCGGAGAAGGCATAAGGCTTGACCAGATAGTCGTCGCCGCCCGAGCGCAGACCCTTGACCCGATCATCCACCTCGCCCAAAGCCGAGAGGAACAGGACCGGCGTGTTGTTCCCCGTCGCGCGCAGATGCTGGACCAGGGTCAACCCGTCCAGCCCCGGGAGCATGCGGTCGACGATCAGCACGTCGAAAGACTCCGCCGCCGCCCGGATCAGGCCGTCGCGGCCGTCCGTCACCACCTCGACGTTGTGCCCGCTCTCGCGCAGACCTTTGGCGAGATACTCGGCCGCGTCCCGATCGTCTTCGATGACCAGTACATGCATGGTCAGCATCTAAGAAAGAGTAGGGCCGGCGGCAAGTCGCCACCGGCCCCCCGACCTCCCTCCCTCGGGTGGTCGTCTCAGGCGCGCTGCAAGGGGACCGCCACGAAGCGGTCCTGACCGTCGCGCTTGACCAGCAGCAGGATGGTCTCGTCGCCACGCTCGGCCGCCTCGCGCAGGGCCTCGGTGACGGTCTGCGGATCCGAGACCTGCTTGTGATCGGCCTCGATGATCACGTCGCCGCGACGCAGGCCCTTCTCCGCCGCGGGGCTGTCGGGCTGGACCTCGGTCACGATGGCGCCCTGAACATCCTCGGGCAGATCCAGCGACTGCCGGGCCTCGTCGGTGAGCCGGGCGAGCGACACGCCGAGCCGCGCAGTGTCGGCGGCGTCCTCGTCGGGCGCCGCCTCCTCGGCCATCGCGACCTGCTCCTGGCCGGGCATCTGACCGACCTCGACCTCGACGGTCTGCTCGGCACCGTCGCGCCACACGACCGCGTTCACAGTGCTACCGGGCTTGACCTCGGCGACCGTGCGGGTCAGCTCGCGCAGCTCCGCAATCTCGCGCTCCCCGAACTTCACGATCACGTCGCCCTTCTGCAGGCCGGCCGCGGCAGCCGGGCTGTCCGGCGTGACCTGCGAGACCAGGGCGCCCTTCGCCTCCTCGAGGCCCAGGCTGGTGGCGAGATCCTCGTCCATCGCCTGGATGTGGACGCCGAGCCAGCCGCGCTCGACCTGGCCGTGCTCGCGCAGTTGGTCGACCACGTCGACCACGAGGTTCGAGGGAATGGCGAAACCAATACCCACATTGCCGCCGGTCGGGCTGTGGATCGCCGTGTTGACGCCGATGACCTTGCCCTCGAGATTGAAGGTCGGGCCACCGGAGTTGCCGCGATTGATCGGGGCGTCGATCTGCAGAAAATCGTCGTAGCGGCCGGCGCCGATCACCCGGTTGTTCGCCGACACGATGCCGGCGGTCACCGTCCCGCCCAATCCGAACGGGCTGCCGATCGCGACTGCCGGGTCACCGACGCGCACCTCGTCCGAGTCGGCGAACTCGACATATGGCAGCGTGACATCGGTCTCGACTTTGAGCAGGGCGAGGTCAGTGTCCGGGTCACGGCCGACCACCGTCGCGGTCAGCTCCGTGCCGTCGTGCAGCGTGACCGTGACCTCGCTCGCGCCGTCGATGACGTGATTGTTGGTGACGATCAGGCCGTCCTCGCTCAAGATGAAGCCCGACCCGGCGGCCACCCGCGGGAAGGCGTCGCCCGGCCCGCGTGGCATCCCGAACCGCTCCGGCCCACGGTCACCGAAATCGCGATCGCCGAAATCGCGATCGCCGAAGAAGCGCTCCATGAAGCGCCTGAACATGTCGCTGTCGGGGCCCTGGTCACCGAAGAACTCCTCGAAGCCTTCGGGGAAGCCGGACGGCGGTGCGTCGGCGACCGCCGGGGTGGCCGGCGTGCGCTGGGCGGTGATGCCCACCACCGCCGGCATCACCTGCTCGATCAGGTCGGCATAGCCGGCCCACGCGACCGCGCTCGACGCCGCCGGCGCCGTCCTGGGTGTCACCGGATCGTCGGCATAAACGCCACCCATGCCTACCATCAGCCCCACCGCGGCGGCCGATGAGAGACCGATGGCGGCCAGGCGCAGACGGCTCCGCCTGGTCACTTTCTCCGAATTCGTGTTTGCGCTCATTCGCAAGACCCTCTCCACGTCCGCTCGGGGCCACTGGGCGCTGCCAGTCAACCCCCGCTCAGGTGTTCACGGGAACGCTGTGGATCTAGGGCCCGGGCATGAAAGCCGCATATCCGTATGATGAATTCGGGTTCATGCTCGGCCCGCGGGCGGCGCGCGCGGATCAGGCGTGCGCGACGGCGGCCCGTGCCATCCCGGCCGGGGTCTCCGACGAGAGCGCGCCACCGTGCGCGCGCCAGGCCTCGAGCACCTCGCGCACGTAGCCGACCCGAAAGCGCTCGGGCGAGAAGGCGAGCGCGTTGGCGCGGCAGTCCGCGGGCGCGATCGCGCCGCCGTCGCGCTCGAAGGCCTCGACCGCCTCGGCGATGGCCTCGGGCGTCTGGGCATCGAAGAAGAATCCCGTCGGCCGCGGCTCCTCCGGCCCGAGCACGGTCTCGATGGCACCACCCCCGGCATAGGCGAGCACCGGCGTGCCGCAGGCCTGCGCCTCGAGCGGCGTGATCCCGAAGTCCTCCTCGGCGGCGAAGATCAGGGCCTTGGCCCGCTGCATGTAACGACGCAGCGCATCGGCCGGCTGGAAGCCCAGGAGGGTGACGTTCGCGGGGGCCCCGGCGCGCGCCCGCTTGAAGCCCGGCCCGTCGCCAATCACCACCAGCCGGCGGTGCGGCAGCGTCTGGAACGCACGCACGATCGTGTCGGTGTGCTTGTAGGGCACGAAGCGGGACACCGCGACGTAGTAATCGTCCTTCTCGGCTTCGAGGGCGAAGCTCTGCACGTCGACCGGCGGGTACACCACCGAGCTGTCACGGCCGTAGATCTTGCGGATGCGCCGCGCGATGAAGGCCGAATTGGCGATGAACCGGTCCACGCCGTTGGCCGTCCGGTAGTCCCAAAGGCGGATTCGATGCAGGAGATAGCGGGCGATCACGCCGCGCAGCCCCCGGTCCAGCCCGCTCTGGCGCAGATAGTCGTGCTGGTACTCCCAGGCGTAGCGGATCGGGGCGTGCAGGTAGGAGACGTGCAGCTGATCGGGGCCGGTGAGCACGCCCTTGGCGACGGCGTGGCTGCTGGAGAGCACCAGATCGTAGCGCGACAGGTCGAACTGCTCGATCGCCAGCGGCATCAGCGGCAGGTACATGCGAAAGCGCGGGTTCGCGAACGGCAGCCGCTGGACGAAGGTGGTGGCGACCGGCTTGTCGTGCAGGAACGCCCGCTCGCCCGCCGGCACGAAGTCCACGATCGCGAACAGATCGGCGCCCGGAAAGCAGGCCAGGATCTGCTCGACCACCCGCTCCGAGCCGTAATAGGAGTCGAACCAGTCGTGAACCAGGGCGATCCTGGCCGGCCGGCCGCGGCGCGTGAGCAGGTTCGGCGGTGGGAACCAGTCGCCGCCGATCGGCTCGAGCCGCCGCGCGCCGGCCTCGGACCGGGCAGCTGGTCGGTTTAGCGCCACGCCGGCGCACCCGGGAGCGGCCAGCGCCGCTCATCTGCACCGCGAGCACCGCTTCTGTGGCGGCCGGCCATGCGTCTCCCCCTCATCACGTCTGCGCGATCGTAAACCGATCGCGGGGACAACATGACGAGAGGCGCCTCTCCGCACAAGCCCCCAAAACCGCAGCGCGACAGCCTGGCTCGCACGGCGAGGAGCCATTCCCCCAGCAGCGGCCGTCTGGTGAGCGACGAGCTCGCCGCCGCATGGGTGGCCGTTGACGAAATCTTAAGCGATCGGGCGGCATGTGCACGGTTTCGGGGTGCCATGTGAGCTTGGCGAATGGCGCGATGGGCGCTCACCGGTTCCGGCGTGGAGTTCCGGCTGCGATGGATCGCGGCGCTGGTCGCGCTGCTCTGGGTCGGCGCGTGTCAAAGCGCCGGCGACCCGCCGAGCGTCCCGACCCCGGACGGCTGGCGCGTGGTCGAGCGGCTGGGGCACGCGCGCTTTCAGCCGCCCGGCGCGACGGAATGGCTGCACGTGCCGGCTGCGGGTCTCGTCCCCGACGGCAGCCGCGTGGTCACCGGTCGCGGCGGGCGCCTGATCCTGGCCGACGCCGGCCGCCAGGTCGTGGCCAGCACCGCATGTGAATTCCGCCTGCCCTATGGCGGCGATCCGGCCTGGCTCCAGCAGAGCGCCGGGCCGGTCCGCTATCGCGTGCTCGACGGCGCGGCGCTGATCGTTGAGACGCCTTTTTTCGAGGCCGATGTGGCCCGGGGCGTGTTCGACGTGAGCGTGGGGCCGGCCGGCGCCGAGATCCGGGTCACGGACGGCCGGGCCCGGATCATCACCCCGGACGGGCGGACCGGCACCACGCTGGAGGCGGGCCAATCCGCCTCCGCCGAGCGTCGGGGGCGGGAGTATCTGCTCGGGCGGCGCGACGCGGGCGGGGCGTTCGAAGGCGTGGCGCCGGACATCCGGCTGGCGACGGAAAGCGCCGGCACGGCGGCGAAGCTCAGTGCGCCTCAGGCGCGGCTCCTGGCGGAGGCGGCGGTGCCGCACGAGGACGAGATCGCCCTCGGGTCGGTGTTGCCGCAGCAGGTGGCGGTCGCGGTCGATGCCGTCGCCGTGCCATCGCCGCCGCGGCTGGCGCTCGCTGCGGGGGTGCCATCGGCGGCGGCGCCGCAGTCCGCGACCGAGCTCGTGCCGGCGCGCACGCCGCGCGAGCCGACGCTGATGGCCCAGCTCGCACCGCCGCAGCCGAGCCGGCGCCTCATCGCCCCGGCGCCCGCGCGTCCGGGCGACCAAGCCGACCGTAGCGCCGGCGAGGCCGCCGACACGAGGAGCGCGATCGAGCGGTGGTCGGAGCTGGCGACCAAGAGGGCGGATTACGTCATCGTTCCGGCGCGCTATCCCAAGACGCCAGCGGGAGACGAGACCGGCTCGGCGGGCGAGCCGAGCCCGAGCGGCGAGGTGCGGCGTGCGACCGGCGCGGGCGGTGGCTCACCCAAGGACGAGCGGCAGATCCCGTTCGATCGGCTGGGCGCCGGGTTGCTCGATGGCCTGCCTCCGGCCGAGATCCGCACGCACGCTGCGCCGCAGGTCGTGCCGGCCCGACGTCTCTAGCCCACCATCGAGCGTGGTGCCGGGGGCGCGGCCGCGCCCGCTGCTTGGCCCTGCCCGTCGCCCGAGGCAACGCCCGGCGTGCCCACCGCGAAGCCCAGCTCCCCGAAGTTGCTCGCGGTCGTGGGGTCCACGGGCAGGTTCTGCGCCCGCACCTGGGCCTGCACCGAGCGCAGGATCCGATCGAAGCCCTCGAGGCTGGAATCCATCCGGATAACGCGGCCGTTGCCGCGCAGGGTGAGCTGCAGCCAGCCGTTCCGTCGGCCGCGCGCCGCCGCGTAATAGGCGAGCTTGACCCGACGCAGCTCGGCCCAGGGGATCCGCCGCTCGATCGGGCCGTGCAAGGCGATCGCCTCGGGCGTGACCTGCACGCGGCTGATCTGGCGCAGCGCCGTGCGCCAGCCGAACCAGCCGAACAGCGCCGCGAGCGCGGCGAACAGTGCCGCCATCACGGTGGCGAGGTCGAGCAGCACCAGCGGTCCGGCGGTCAGGCCGAACCCGAATGCTGCACGCGCATAATCACCGTAGATCGCGCTGCTCGGATACTGATGCTCGCTCACGGTCTCGCCAGTGGTCCCCTTGGAGCCTCCCTCTCGTACCCAGTATAGCTAGATCGCCGCCTCAGCGCGAGAAGGCCGCAAGCCATCTCTCAGTCGGGGCACACCGCCATCCAGGCGCGGAACTCCTCCAGAAACTGCTCCTTGTGGGTGCGCTGCCAGCCCTCGAGGGTCCAGGGCTCGTCCGTGGTGCCCAATCCCGGGTGCGCGAAGAACACCCGCGCTCGCACCGCGCCGTGGCCCGCCGTCTGGATCGTGAGCCAGCGCGGGCTGTAGGCATCGTCCTCGAAATGCCGGATGCGCGCCTCGTCACGCCGACCGACCCGGCGCAGCCAGAGGCCGTCGACCACACCGCGGCGGTCCCGGATCAAGGTCGGATAGGGCTCGCGGGCCGCGCGCACGCGGCAAAAGCCGTGCAGCCGGGCCGGCAAGAGGTCGGTCTCGGGCACGACCCGGCCCAGGACCGCTGCCAGCACCTCCCGATCCATCAGCGTGCCGAAGAAGAAGAAGGTCACGCAGCATGCCCCCTCGCCACGAGGTGTACGCGCCGGGGCACTCCGGCGGCCGGTCGAGGGCCACGGCCAGGGGCGCCCGTCTTAAGGATCCATTAGGCCTGTTCGGTTAACGTGCCGCATGCTGCCGATGGAACGCAAGCGGTGGGCGTGGGACCCAGCAGCGTGATGCTTGGGGCCATCCTCGATCAGCGCGCGAGCGAGACCGTTTGCGCCGCGTGCCCGGACGGACACACAGCAGGTGGCAGGAGACGGTAGCTTGGGGCAGGCCGATCACGAGCGGACCCGGGCGGTGCACCTGTCCTCGGGCGCCTGGCTCGAGCTCGGGCACGAGCTGCGCACGCCCCTCAACGCCATTCTCGGCAACGTGGAGCTGCTGCTCGACGGCTCGGCCGGGCCGCTGAGCGCGCACGCGCGCGTGTGCTTGAGCGATGTCCAATGCGCCGGGCGCCGGCTGATGGAGCAGGTGCAGCTCGTTCTGCTGCTGCTCCAGGCCTCGACGACCCGGGCGCCTGTCGCGGATGCCACCGTCGACCTGCTGCAGGTGATGCAGCAGACGCTGGCCCGCTCGAGCGGCGTGGGCGTGGCCTGGGAGATCGAGCCCCGAGATGCTCGTCTCATGGTGCGGGGTGACCCGTTCTGGCTCGACGCCCTGGCGCACGCGGTCGCGCAAGCGGCCCGCGCGCCTGCCGCTGCCGAAGATCACGTCATCCGTGTTCTGGTCGAATCACCGCCCTCGTGCGCCGGCGGCGCCACGCAAGTGTGCATCGGCTGGACTGCATTCGATGCCGAGCGCCTGCCGCCCATTTCACTCGTGTTGATGGATGCAATTCTTCGGGGACATGGTGGTCGCGCGTGGCCGATAGCTGCTCGTGGTCTTTGTCTGCATTGGCCTGCGGCGCGGATCGTATTTCGCTGAGGGGCGAGATTGCACGGCGGGCGGCACGGGGAGCCAGGGATTCGTCGAAATCCGTCACGCGCATGGCGGGAAGGGGTTGAGCTTTCGTACCGGGGACACTAGGTTAGTTGCGTGCGCACACGCGCCAACCCGTTCCGGGCTCTCGTTTTTCGCCCGGCCAGCTAAGAAAAATCGCGATAGATCTGGTGAAGCTTTCCGTGAGTCGGGTTGGGCGGCGCGGCTGAAGATCGTAGTTCGGAGTGTGCCGGTCTTCTCCTTGAGCACGCTGATCACCGCGAAAAGCGCGGCCGCCGCATGGCGGGAGGCCACGGCTGCCGGGCACCGTCCGAGGTTTGCGGACGAGCGTTGTGGCGACGGCCAGTAACGGCCCTGCGACAGATGCGTTTATTTCTGCTGGATGAAACGATCCAGCAACGCAGGAGTTGAATCTGATGAAAACTCGGCTCGTCGGGCGACCCGGGCGAGGTGGTGGTCAGTACCACGAACACTGACAGGAGGGCTCAGAGCGCCCCGCTTTCGTGAGGTCGATATCACTCTATGCAGAACCGAAGCATGTTTCCCTATCGGCGGCAAGGACCCAAGAAGCGTAACAAGAACGGCCACAATCGCAGGCCGCGCGGGCCGCAGAAGCCGTTGCCGAACTCGGCGCGCGAGCTGTTGCCTCTGCTCCAGCCGGCGACCAAGGCGCTGGCGCAGGTCTTGGCGGGGCGGTCGTCGGCGTCCGGCCAGTTCGGACATGCCCAAGCCGTAGCCGCCCAGGCCGATCGGCTGATCGCCGAGCGGGCGCACAATCGCCTCAACCCCGCCGAGCGCGAGGAGTTCTTCGAGCAACTCGCGCGCTTGAAGCTGACCCTGACCGACGCCGAGGCCGAGGCCGAGGTGCAGGCGGAGGAAGAGGTGGAGAAGCCAGCGCCGCGGCCGCCAGTGGCCCAGGAGCGCCTGATGCAGATGGCGCTCTCGCTCACCATGCCGGATCGCTCGCGGGCCGCCGCCGAGACGAACGGCGAGGACGAGCCTGAAGTGCCCGAGGCGGCCGACCAGGGCGCGCCCGATGATTCCGCGGAGCGGGCGGAACCGCGCCAGGCAGACGAGCAGGAGCGGGCGGCGGAAACGTCCGGGGGGTCGCAGGGCGAGGCGAGGAGTCTCGTCAACGCGCAGTCAGGCCGCCTGCAGCTGTCGCGTTCGGCCGCCGAACGGGCGGCGCCCGCGGTCGCCGCGGGGCCACGCACCCGGTCGGCAGCGCCGAGGGGTGCACGGGCGCGGGCGGCGAGCGAGGCCGAGGACGGCACGCCGGAGCCGGCCGACGAGCCGGGCGAGCAGGCGGGGCCACGCGTTGCGCCCCCGACCAGCCCTGCGGACCAGGACCAGGGCGACGCGCCTTCCGGAAATGGCAGCACGGCGGGGCGGCGTGCCCGAAAGAGCAAGCCAAAGGGCCTGCCCGAGGGCTGGGTGATCGACGAGGAAGGCTTTGTCGTCCCTGGTCCGTAATCCGGCCGAGTAACATACGCGGTACGAGAACCGTTCGGCTTGGCAGCCGCGTGCGGCCAAGGGCCGCAGGACCGCACGCGCGATTGGTCCTTGTGCAGCGCAGCAACAACGACTCGTTTCGGTTGACCTGACCCCGCACCCACCGATATTATTGCAATGCAGCATGAGCCGGTCTCGAAAAAGCCGCCGGCGGGAGCTGCAGCCCTGGCCATGCAGACCAGTGATAGAAAGGTGAGGAAGCGATGCCTGCCAGCAATGTACGGGCGATCGACCGCTCCGAAGATGCGCTGCACCAGAGTTATGCCGATTGGACGAGCCTGTACAAGGGCAATGTCGATGCCGTGCTCGCCTCGGGTCAGGCGGTGATCAAGGGTTATCAGTCGGTCGGCACCGAGCTCCTGGCGTTCTATCAGAGTCGGATGAAAAGCGGCCTGGACATGGGCAAGAGCCTCGCTGAATGCACCTCACCCGAGGTCGCGCTCGAGCTGCAGATCGATTTCACGCAGTCGGCCCTGAAGGCGTATGTCGACGAGTTCAAGAAGGTGGGTGAGCTCACCGGCAAGGTCATGACCGACACGTTCGAGCCGCTCAACCAGCGCGCCTCCCAGGTCGCGACCAAGGCCGCGGAGAGCGCCGCCGCCTGACGTCGACGGCTTGACCGGACGGGGTCGTGGCATCGTCGCGCGGCCCCGTTCGCGTTTGTGCAGCGCGAAACACGACCACCGCAAAGCTCGAGCCGCGCCGCCGAGCCGGTATTTCTGCCCGCTCTGCAGCGTGGCGGGTCGCGCCGCCGCGGTGCCGAGCGCGAAGCGCGCCAGCCGGCTGGGAGACGGCGCGAGATCGCTGCACCGGTTCCGCGCCCGCCTTGACTTGACCTGCCGAGGGTCTGATCTACTGGGCGCGTTCGAGGCGGGGTGATGGTGGTCCGCGGGTGGCGGCTGCCGGCGCGAGAGCGGGGTCGGCCGAGGGAACGGCGGGAAATTTCACCAGGGCTCCGCCCACGTGAAGCAAAAGGGCTGCAACGGGCTTTTCTTCACGCCCCGGAATCCACTATCATCCGAGGGTTCGCTCAGAACGGGCTGGAATGGCGTGACCATGAGCAATCGGGCGCACGACACCGGCACGGCGACGAACGTCGTCACCAAGACCCGCGAGAAGACCCAGAAGCCGTCGATGTACAAGGTGCTGCTGTTGAACGACGATTACACACCGATGGAGTTTGTGGTGCACGTGCTCGAGCGGTTTTTCGGCAAGAGCCAGGAGGATGCGACCCGGATCATGCTTCATGTGCACAACCACGGCGTCGGCATCTGCGGGGTCTACACCTACGAGGTGGCGGAGACCAAAGTCTCGCAGGTGATCGATTTCGCCCGGCAGAATCAGCACCCTTTGCAGTGCACAATGGAAAAGGACTAACGGATCGCGCGAATGCCCATGTTGTCGCGCAACCTTGAAAAGACGCTGCGTCGGGCCTTGGCGATCGCCAACGCGCGGCAGCACGAGTACGCGACTCTCGAGCACCTGCTCATGGCGCTCACCGACGACGAGGACGCGGTCGCGGTGCTGAAAGCCTGCGCGGTCGAGATTGATCGTCTGCGTGCCAGCCTCAACGACTTCCTCGACCACGACCTGACCAGCCTCGCCATCGACGGCGTCGTGGACGCCAAGCCCACCGCCGGCTTCCAGCGGGTGATCCAGCGGGCCGCGATCCACGTCCAGAGTTCGGGCCGCTCCGAGGTGACCGGTGCCAACGTCCTGGTCGCGCTGTTCTCCGAGCGGGAGTCGCACGCCGTCTACTTCCTGCAAGAGCAGAACATGTCGCGCCTGGATGCCGTGAACTACATCAGCCACGGCATCGCCAAGCGCGCCGGGCTCACCGAAACGCGGCGGGTGCGAGGTGCCACCGAGGAGGGTGGCGACGACCGGCGCCAGGCCCAGGGTGGCGGCGAGGCGCTCAGCGCCTATTGCGTCAACCTCAACGCCAAGGCGCGCCAGGGCAAGATCGACGTGCTGGTCGGCCGCGACCAGGAGGTCGAGCGCACGATCCAGATCCTCTGCCGGCGCTCCAAAAACAACCCGCTGTTTGTGGGCGATCCGGGGGTCGGCAAGACCGCGATCGCCGAGGGGCTGGCGCTGCGCATCGTGCGCCACGAGGTCCCGGACATCCTGCAGAACGCCGTGATCTACGCCCTCGACATGGGCGCGCTGCTCGCCGGCACCCGCTACCGCGGCGACTTCGAGGAGCGGCTGAAGGCGGTTTTGGGCGAACTCGAGGCGGACGATCAGGCGGTCCTGTTCATCGACGAGATCCATACCGTGATCGGCGCGGGTGCCACCAGCGGCGGCTCGCTCGACGCCTCGAACCTCCTCAAGCCCGCCCTGCAGAGCGGTACGCTGCGCTGCATCGGCTCGACCACCTACAAGGAGTACCGCAACTACTTCGAGAAGGACCGGGCCCTGGTCCGGCGCTTCCAGAAGATCGACATCGCGGAGCCGAGCCAGGACGAGACGATCAAGATCCTCACCGGCCTCAAGCCGTCGTTCGAGGAGCACCATCAGGTCCGCTACACGCAGGGCGCGATCCGCTCCGCGGTCGAGCTCTCGGTCCGCTACATCCACGATCGCAAGCTGCCGGACAAGGCGATCGACGTCATCGACGAGGTCGGCGCCGCGCAGATGCTCAAGCCCGCGGGCCAGCGGCGCAAGACCATCGGCATCAAGGAGATCGAGGAGATCGTCGCCAAGATCGCCCGCGTGCCGGTCAAGAACGTGAACGCGCGCGACAAGGAGGTGCTGCGCAGCCTGGATGCCGAGCTCAAGGGCGTGGTGTTCGGCCAGGATCAGGCGATCGAGGCGCTGGCCTCGGCGATCAAGCTGTCACGCGCGGGGCTGCGCGACCCGCAGAAACCGATCGGCTGCTACCTGTTCTCGGGGCCGACGGGCGTGGGCAAGACCGAGGTCGCCCGCCAGCTCGCCCGGGTCATGGGCATCGAGCTGATCCGCTTCGACATGTCGGAGTACATGGAGCGCCATGCGGTTTCGCGGCTGATCGGGGCACCGCCCGGCTACGTCGGCTTCGATCAGGGCGGGCTGCTCACCGATGCCATCGACCAGCAGCCGCACTCGGTGCTGCTGCTGGACGAGGTCGAGAAGGCGCATCCGGACGTCTTCAACATCCTTTTGCAGGTGATGGACTACGGCAAGCTCACCGACAACAACGGCAAGACGGTGGACTTCCGCAACGTCATCCTGATCATGACCACCAACGCCGGCGCCGCCGACATGAGCCGGCCGGCCATGGGCTTCGGGCGCAGCACGCGCGAGGGCGAGGACGCGGAGGCGATCAACCGGACCTTCACGCCCGAGTTCAGGAACCGCCTGGACGCGATCATCGGGTTCCGCGGCCTCTCGCCCGAGATCCTGGCGCATGTGGTCGACAAGTTCGCGGGCGAGCTCGCAGCGCAGCTCGCCGACCGGCGCGTGCACCTGGAGCTCGACCCGCTGGCCAAGGACTGGCTGGCCGAGAAGGGCTACGACCCGCTCTACGGCGCCCGGCCGCTCGCCCGGGTGATCCAGGAGCACAT
>CAZXYL010000782.1:0-4042 GCA_964644915.1 uncultured Geminicoccaceae bacterium | reverse complement strand
GTCATGGCCTTGGTGCTGCTCCTGCGCCCGCAGGGGCTGCTCGGAGGCCGCGCGTGAGCCCGCCCGTGCGCGGCGCGCTCGTCGCACTCGGCATACTGGTGCTCGCGAGCGTGCCGCTCTGGGCCGGCAGCTACTTCACCTTTCTTGCCCTGCGGGTGATGCTGCTCGCGCTGTTCGCGCTCGGCTTCAACCTGCTGCTCGGCTACACCGGCCTGCTCTCCTTCGGTCAGGCCGGCTTTTTCGCCACCGGCGCCTACGTCTGCGCGCTCATCCTCCTGCAGGCGCCCTCGCTGCTGGTGGGGCTCGCAGGCGGCATCCTCGCCGCCGGGGTGATCGCGCTCGTGCTCGGCTACCTCTCGGTGCGCCTGACCGAGATCTATTTCGCCATGCTGACGCTCAGCTTCGGCATGATGATCCACTCCCTGATCTGGCGCTGGCGCGACGTCACCGGCGGCGACGACGGCCTGGTCGGCGTCCCGAGGGCACCGCTCGAGATCCCGCCCGTGCTCAGCATCGATCTGTCGGAAATCGGCGCCTATTACTACGTCGTTTTGGCCGCGACCCTGCTCGCGGTCTGGCTGATGTACCGCATCGTGCGCTCGCGGCTTGGCCTCACCTTCCAGGCGATCCGCGACAGCGCGGTGCGGGCGAGCTTCGTGGGCGTGCCGATCCGGACCTATCGTCTCGTCGCCTTCGTGATCGCCGGCCTCTACGCCGGGCTCGCGGGCGCGCTCCTCGCCCCGCTCGAGCGCACCGTGACGCCGATCTACGCCCACTGGCTCTACTCCGCCGAGCCGGTGCTGGCCTCCTTGATCGGCGGCATCTACGTCTTCGCCGGCCCGATCGTGGGTGCCGTGCTGTTCATCGGCATCAAAGAGGTGATCGTGCGCGCGACCGACCACTGGATGATCTGGATGGGCGGGATCGTGGTCGTGCTCGTGCTGGGCTTTCGCGGCGGCGTGCTCGGCAGCCTCATGCGCTGGCTCGAGCCGGGCGAGGAGCGGTGAGCGCGCTGCTCCAGGCGCGCGGCCTCACCAAGAGCTTCGGCGACATGGTGGCGGTGGATGCGGTCGACATCACGCTCGAGCGCGGGCGCCTCACCAGCGTCATCGGCCCCAACGGCGCCGGCAAGACCACGCTGATCCATCTGCTCACCGGCCACATGCTGCCGGACGAGGGCACAACCCTGTTCGAAGGCGCCGAGATCACCCGGCTGCCGGCGCACGAGCGGGTGCGCCGCGGCCTCTGCCGCACCTTCCAGATCGTGGATATCTTCCCGCGGCTGACCGTGTTCGAGAACATTCAGCTCGCCGTCATCACGCGCAAGCGCGGCAACTTTCGCTTCCTGCGCCCCGCCGCCGGCGAGGAGCGCGAGGAGGTGGAGCAGGCGCTGCAGGACGTCGGAATGTGGGAGCTTCGCGGGCGCCGCGCCGAGCAGCTCTCGCACGGCCAGCAGCGTCGCCTCGACCTGGCCGTGAGCCTCGCCACCCGGCCCCGGCTGTGCTTCCTCGACGAGCCGACCTCCGGGGTCAGCCCGCAGGAGCGCGACCAGATGCTGGTGCTGATCCGTGAGCTCGCCACCGGCCGCGACACCACCTTCGTCGTCGTCGAGCACGACATGGAGGTGGTCTTCGACCTCTCGGCCTGGATCGCGGTCATGCACCGCGGTCGCATCCTGGCCGAAGGCCCGCCGGAGGAGATCCGCGCCCATGCGGGCGTGCGCGAGGTCTATCTGGGCGAGGAGGCGTAGCCGTGCCGGCGGGCGAAGCGGGCCGCATGCTCGAGGTGGAGGAGGTCACGAGCTTCTACGGCAAGGTCGAGGTCGTGAGCGACGTCAGCCTGGCGGTCGCGGCCGGCGAGACCATCGCCCTGCTCGGCCGCAACGGCGCCGGCAAGACCGCCCTCATGCGCACGATCATGGGCCTCGCCCCGCCGCGGCTCGCGGGCGGCCACATCCGCTTCGCAGGCCACGACATCACCGGCCGGCCGGCCTACGAGATCGCCCGCCTCGGCATCGGTTACGCCCCGGACGATCGCAAGATCTTCCCGCACCTCTCCGTGCGCGAGAACCTCGAGCTCGCCCGTCGCCTCACGCCGCGCGGCCGCACGCCAGAGAGCACCGATGCGATGCTGGCGCGCTTCCCGCTGCTGGCCGAGCTCGCGGATCGCAGCGGCAGCGGCCTCAGCGGCGGCGAGCAGAAGATGCTGGCGATCGCCCGCGCCATGATCCAGAACCCCTTGCTGCTGCTGCTGGACGAGACCTCGGAGGGGCTGAGCCCGGTCATGGTGGCCGAGCTCGTGGCCGTGCTGCGCGGCCTGCACGAGCACGGCGTCACCATGGTCACGGCGGATCAGAACCTGCGCTTCGCCGCCAAGGTGGCGAGCCGCGGCCACCTGCTCGAGCGCGGCCGCATCGTGACCAGCGGCTCGATCGAGGAGCTCTGGCGCCAGCTCACCGCCGACGAGCTGCGCCTGATGGCGTAGCGGCCGTCACCGCGCCGGCGAGAGCGCCGGCTGGTCGAGCAGCGCCGGCGCGAGGTCGCCCCGGGCTTCGACCTCGACTCGCTCCAGGCCGAGCCAGCCGGCCATGAGGCCCAGCTCCGCCGCGAGAGCTTCCGCCACGGCGCCGGGCTCGGTGGCGGGCTCCGCATGCGCCGCCCGCACCAGGAGCCGGCCGGCCGCCCGATCCGCCTTGAGGTCGACCCGGGCGACCAGCCGGTCGCCGATCAGGAACGGCAGCACGTAGTAGCCGTACCGCCGCCGCGCCGCGGGCGTGTAGATCTCGATCCGGTAGCTGAAGCCGAACAGCCGCTCGGTCCGCGCCCGCTCCCAGATCAAAGGATCGAAAGGGGCCAGCAGCGCGGCCGCACGCGCAGCGCGAGGCCGGCGCGCACCTTTGGCCAGCCAAGCCGGCTGCCGCCAGCCGTCGACGCGCACCGGCTGGAGCTCGCCGGCCTCGACCAGCTCGCCTAGACCGGCGGCGATACTGCCCGCGGGCAGGCGGAAATAGTCCTTGAGGTCGGCTGCGGTGGCGATGCCGAGCGCGGCAGCGGCGCGGCGCAGCAGTTCCCGTTGCGCATCGGGCTCGTCCGGCGCTGGCGCGTTGAGCACCGCCCGCGGCAGCACCCGCTCGGGCAGATCGTACAGGCGCTCGAAGCCGCGCCGCCCGGCGGCGCTCAGCCGCCCGGTCCAGAAGAGCCACTCCAGCGCCGCCTTGCCCTCGTTCCAGCCCCACCAGGGCCCCGTACGCTGGCCGGGCTCGCCGAGGTCGGAGACGCCGAGCGGCCCGCGTGCCGCCACCTCCGCCTCGACCCGTGCCACCACCTCCGGCCGCTCCCGCGCGAACCGGGCGAGCCCGCGCCAGACGCCGTCGCCCTGCTCGGCCCGCACCATCCGCCAGCGCAGCAGGGGCTGCAGCTCGACCGGCAGGAGCGAGGCCTCGTGCGCCCAGTACTCGAACAGCCGGCGCCTGGATGGCGGCGGTGGGCGGCCGTCGTGCCCGGCCAGCCGGTCGAGCAGGCCGCGGTCGTAGGCGCCGAGCCGCGCGAACAGCGGCAGGTAATGCGCCCGCACCAGCACGCTCACGGAATCGAGCTGCAGCAGGCCGAGCCGCCCGATCGCCCGCCGCAACGGCCGCTCGGTCAGATCGACCTCGGGCCGCGCCGCGGCCAGGCCCTGCGCCGCGAGCGCAATCCGACGGGCGTCCCTGAGCGAGAGCGTATCGCTGCGGCGTGGCTGGGGCAGCGCGGAGCGGGAGGTGGCAGGCGCAAGCATCTTGGGCCCAGTCCTAGCCCCGCCCGCGGCGTGCTCCAACCCCTGCTGCGTGGCCGCCTAGCCCTTGACCGCGCCCAGCGTGAGGCCGCGCACGATGTAGCGCTGGGCGAGCAGGGCGAGGAGCACCGGCGGGATCATGGCGATCAGCGAGCGCACCGCGACGAACCAGAACTGCACGCCGCGGGTATCGACCCCGCCCGCGATGTGCACCGGCATGGTCGCCGCGTCCTTGATCGTGAGGATCACCGCGAACAGGTACTCGTTCCAG
>CAZXYL010000781.1:0-2800 GCA_964644915.1 uncultured Geminicoccaceae bacterium | reverse complement strand
GCGGGCACCTGCTTGCCGGCGCGGCGCGCGAGCCAGGCCGACCAGTCGGTCCACCAGGAGCCTTCGGTGAACTTGGCGCCCTCGAACCACTTGTCCGGGTCCTTGGGCAGCCGCTGATTGGTCCAATAGCCATATTTGTTGGCGGCGGGCGGGTTGACGATCCCGGCGATGTGGCCCGACGCGCCGAGCACGAACCGCTTGGGGCCGCCGAACGCCTGGGTCCCGGGGTAGCACGAGCGCCAGGGCGCGATGTGGTCCTCCTTGGTGGCCAGCAGGTAGGTCGGTATCTTGACCTTGGCGAGATCGATCGGGGTGCCGGCCAGCGTGAGCCCGCCCGGCTGCAAGAGCCGATTCTCTTTGTACACTTTGCGAAGGTAGAACAGCAGCATGGCGGCCGGCAACCGGGTCGCGTCGGAGTTCCAATACAGGAGATCGAACGGCGGCGGCTCGCGCCCGAGCAGGTAGTTGTTGACCACGAACGACCAGATCAGGTCGTTCTCGCGCATCATGTTGAACATGTCGGCCATGTGATGGCCTTCGAGGTAGCCCTTGTCATGGATGTGCTTCTGCATCTGGGCGAGTTGCTCGTCGTCGAGAAACACCGAGACCTCGCCCACCTCCTTGAAGTCGAACAGGGCGGCCAGGAAGGTCGCCGCCCTGATCCGCTCGTCGCCCTTGGCCGCCAGATAGGCGAGCGTGCCGGCGGTCAGGATGCCGCCGATGCAAAATCCGACGATATTGATCTCGCGCTCGCCGGTCGCCTGCTCGATCGCGTCGAGCGCGGCGAGCGGGCCCTCGACCATGTAGTTCTCGAAGCTCTTGTGGGCGAGGTCGCGGCGCGGGTTGACCCACGAGATCAGGAACACGGTCAGCCCCTGGTCGACGCACCACTTGATCAGGCTGTTCTTGGGCTGGAGGTCGAGGATGTAAAACTTGTTGATCCACGGCGGCACGATGAGCAGCGGCCGCTGGTGCACCTGCGGGGTGCTCGGCGCGTACTGGATCAGCTGCATCAGCTCGTTCTGAAAGATCACCTTGCCCGGCGAGGTGGCGACGTTCTTGCCGACCTCGAAGACCTTGGTGTCGGTCATGCTGATCTTGAGCTTGCCCTTGCCCCGCTCGAGATCGTCGAGCAGGTGCTTGAGGCCCTCGACCAGGTTCTGACCCTTGGTCGCGCGCGCCTTCTTGAGCACCGCCGGGTTGGTCAGCGCGAAGTTGCTGGGCGAGGCCGCCGAGACGAACTGGCGGGTGTAGAACTCGATCTTCTCCTTGGTCTTGGGGTCGAGCTCGTGGTCGATCTCCTTGACCAGGCCGCGCAGCCAGGTGGCCGAGAGCAGGTACGACTGCTTGATGTAGTCGAACACCAGATCCTCGCTCCAGGCCTCGTCCTTGAAGCGGCGATCCCCGCGCTCGGGCTCGATCACGGGCTCGCTCTCCTGGCCCAGGGCGCGGCGCATGGTGCTCTGCCACAGCGCCACGTTCTGCTGCCAGAGCTCCATCTGCGCCTGGGCGAGCCGCGCCGGGTTGGCCCAGAGGCGGGTGTTGAGGTCGAGAAAGGCGCGGCTGACGATGCGCGGGTCGCTGACCGAGACCTCGGCCCCCGACAGCTCCTCCGCCTGGCGCTGCCAGAACTGCTGCGCGACCCGCTGGCTGCGCTCGAGGAACTCAGTGAACGCCTGCGCCGTCTCCTGGGGATCGCTGGCGGGTGCGGACATCGGGACCTCCCTCGGCCGTTCGCTCTCGCCCCCGAGCATAGACCGGGCGCCCTGCGCCCGCCAACCGTGGCCGGAGAGCGCGCGGCGTCATGCCACCGGCGTGTGGGTGAGGGCATCCTCGCGGGCGGCGGTGATGCAGGAGGCGAGCTCCTCGTGGTGGCCGAGGCGCTCCACCCGCACGCCGGAGATCGCGGGGTCGCGGGTCATGACCTCGACGAAGCGGGTCCACTGGTCGTGGGCCTCGGTGCCGGTGAGCACGTCGGGCTTGTCGCGCTCGCCGTTGGCGCCGAGGAAGGCGAAGGCGAACTTGTGCAGCTCCTCGTCGAAATGGACCGCGTAGTAGAGCACGTGGGGGAAGCGCTGCGCCGCCTGGCGGTTGATCGGGCGCGAGCGGTAGAGCTCCAGCCCGCGGATGCGGGCGATCGCGGTCTGGCTCGGACGACGGCGCATCTCTTCGACTCCTGCGATCGTGATAGATCTCGCCCTACAATCTTTAGTAGATATCCGCAAGCCCGGCCGTGCCCATCGCTGGACGCCGGCGCGCCATCCGGCTAAGGCGGGGCTGCGCCCGCCCCTGCCGCCGAGGAGCCCTCCATGACCCTGCCGCTCGAGCCCGTGCTGCAGCATCTCGATGCCGATCGCGAGGCGGCGCTGGGGCGCTGGCGCGACTTTCTCCGTTTCCCCAGCATCGGCACCGACCCGGCGCACGACGCCGACACCCGCGCCTGCGCCGCCTGGGTCGCCGAGCGTCTGAGAGCGATCGGCTTTCGCGCCGAGGTCCGCGCCACGGCCGGACAGCCGGCGGTGGTGGCGCACCATCCCGGCACCGGTTGCGACCGGCCGCGGGTGCTCTATTACGGCCACTACGACGTCCAGCCGCCGGACCCGCTGGGTCTGTGGGAGACGCCGCCATTCGAGCCGACGGTGGTGGCGGGGCCGCGCGGGCCGCAGATGGTGGCGAGGGGTGCGGTGGACGACAAGGGCCAGGTGATGACCTGGCTGGAGGCGCTGGCCGCGTGGCATGCCGTGCACGGTGGCCCGCCGCTGCCGGTCACGGTGCTCCTCGAGGGCGAGGAGGAATCCGG
>CAZXYL010000780.1:0-2595 GCA_964644915.1 uncultured Geminicoccaceae bacterium | reverse complement strand
TCGACCACCTGCGCGCTGGCGCCCGGGTAGCTCGCGCTGACCTGGACCTGGGGCGGCGTGATTTCCGGATACTCCCCGACCGGCAGGCGCAGAATCGCGAGCACGCCGGCCAGCACGATCACGATCGAGATGACGAAGGCGAACTTCGGCCGCTCGATGAAGAAGGCGCTGAACACCTCAGGCCGCTCCCGGCGCCGGCTGCGGCGTGACCTCGGCGCCGGGACGCACCTTCTGCACGCCCTCGACGATGACCATCTCGCCCGCCTCGAGGCCGCTCTCGATCACCCAGTCGCGCCCGACGCGGGCGCCGACCATGACCGGGCGCGAGGCGACCCGGTTGTCGCCGTCGACGATCAGGACGAACCGGCCGGCCTGGCTTTCCTGCACCGCCGCCTGCGGCACGACCACGCGCGATTCCGCCGTCGCGAGGGTGAGGTTCACGTTCACGTAGAGGCCTGGCACGAGCAGGCGGTCGGGGTTGCGAAAGCGCGCGCGCACCTGGATGGAGCCGGTGGTCGGGTCGACCCGGGTGTCGACGAAGTCGATCTGCCCGTCGTGCGCGTAGGTGGTTCCGTCCGCCAGCCGTAGCTGCGGCTCGACCTCGGGCTGATCGCTCTGCTGATACTCGAGGTAGTCGCGCTCGCCGACCGGAAAGGTGACGTGGATCGGATCGAGCGCCACGATCGAGGCCAAAACGCCGCTGTCCGGCCCGATCAGGTTGCCGACGTCATACGCGCTCTGGCCGATCCGGCCGGAGAAGGGGGCGTGGATGTCGGTGTAGCTGAGGTTGAGCGCCGCGGTCTCGAGGGCTGCCTGGGCGGCCTGAACCGCCGCTTCGGCCCGATCCGCCTCGGCCTGGCGCTGGTCGAGCTCGGCCTCGGGAAGGGTCTGGCGCTCGACCAGCGTGCGCGCCCGCTCCAGCTCGTTCCGGGCGGCGCGACGGGTCGCCTCGGCCTGTTGCAGATCGGCCTGGGCCGCGCTCACCCGCGCCCGGTATTCGCTCGGATCGATCACGTAGAGGAGCTGGCCGGTCTCGACCTCCTGCCCCTCCTCGAAGTGCCGGGCGAGCAGGAAGCCCTGCACGCGGGCGCGCAGGTCGACCTCCCGAAAAGCCTGGGTGCGCCCGATGAACTCGCGCGAGCCGGCGACGTCGCGCATTGTGGCAGGTGCCACCACCACCGCGGGCGGGGGCGGCGCCGCCGCAGGATCCTCGCCGGGCCCGCAGGCTGCGAGCACCAGGCAGGCCAGCACGGCCGCCGAGGAAAGCGCTCGGCTGCCGCCGTTCGCCAGTGCGGCGCAGGCTCGGGTTGGCATGATGTCGCCTCCTCCGCCGGGCACTGTGCACAGACCGTGCCAGTGTGGCCTACTCGGCGCGCTTGGCCTTTTGCCAGAGTGCCTCGAGTTCGTCGAGCGGCGTGTCCTCCAGGCGCCGGCCGTCGGCCGCGAGCGCTCGCTCGATCGCCCGGAAGCGCCGCTCGAACTTGCGATTGGTGTGGCGGAGCGCGTCTTCCGGCTCGACGCCGAGGTGCCGGGCGAGGTTGGCGATGCTGAACAGGAGATCGCCCACTTCATCGGTCAGCCGCTCGGGCGCGGCTTCGGACAGCTCGGCGCGCAGCTCGCCCACCTCCTCCTCGATCTTGTCCAGCACCTGACGCGCGTCCGGCCAGTCGAAACCGCCCCGCGCCGCCCGCTTCTGCAGCTTCACAGCGCGCGTGAGCGCCGGCAGCGCGAGCGGCACATCGTCGAGCAGGCTGTGCGTCTCACCACGCCCGGCCGCCTTCTCGCGCCGCTCGGCCGCCTTGGTCTCCTCCCAGGCGAGCGTCTGGGCCTGGGCGCTCTCGACCTCGGCCGCGCCGAACACGTGCGGATGGCGCGCGATCATCTTCTCGGCGATCGCGTGCGCCACGTCCTCGAAGTCGAAGCGCCCCGCCTCCTCCGCCATCCGCGCGTGATAGACGACCTGGAGGAGCAGATCGCCCAGCTCCTCCTTGAGCCCGTCGAGATCGCCGCGGGCGATCGCGTCGGCGACCTCGTACGCCTCCTCGATCGTGTAGGGCGCGATCGTCGAGAAATCCTGCTCGAGGTCCCAAGGGCAGCCGTGCTCCGGGTCGCGCAGCCGTGCCATCACCTCGAGCAGCCGGTCGATGCCCTTCACGGCTCGTCCGACGGTCAAAGCAGCGTGCCCTGCTCGGCCGGCGCCTCCGCGGAGTCCCTGCTCTTGCGGCGCGGGCGCAGCGTGCTTTCGGGCACCGCCCGGATGTAGCCGTCCGCGAACTCCAGCTCGAGGGCGGCACGCATGCGGGCGTCGGTCGCCTTGCGCACCAGCTTGCCGCGCTCGTCGCGCACCAGGGCGAAGCCGCGCGCGAGCACGCCCTGATAGCTCAGGCTCTCGAGCAGGCTCGCGAGCCCCGAGAGCCTGGCTTCGCTCTCGGCCATCCGCCGGTCGATGTCATTGCGCTGACGGGCGGACAGCTCGTGCAGGACCGCGCCGTGGCGGGGCAGCCGCCGCCGGACCTCGTCCAGGCTGAGCCGGGCCGCGACGCGTTCCAGATGCCGCCCGTGGTCGCGGACCGAGCTCCGGAACAGCAGCGCTAG
>CAZXYL010000779.1:0-2673 GCA_964644915.1 uncultured Geminicoccaceae bacterium | reverse complement strand
AGCGTCATGTCGAGCATGACGCCGATCCGGCTCGGCACCGACTTCAAGAACCAGATGTGCGCGACCGGCGCGGCCAGATCGATGTGCCCCATGCGCTCGCGGCGCACCTTGCTCTGGATCACCTCGACGCCGCACTTCTCGCACACGATGCCGCGGTACTTCATGCGCTTGTACTTGCCGCACAGGCACTCGTAGTCCTTGATCGGGCCGAAGATGCGCGCGCAGAACAGGCCGTCCCGCTCCGGCTTGAAGGTCCGGTAATTGATCGTCTCCGGCTTCTTGACCTCGCCGTACGACCAGGCGCGGATCTGCTCCGGGCTGGCGATCGCGATCTGGATCTGGTCGAACCGGAGCGTGCCGCTCGGCTGCCCGAAGAAATACATCAACTCGTTCATCATTCCGCTCCATCGAGAGCAACCAGGAAGGCGGGCGGGCGCCGCCCGGGGGCGGCGCGGACGCGCTCAGTCGTCGCCACCCGCCTCCTGCTGGAGCTCCACGTTCAGGCTCAGCGCCTGCAACTCCTTGACCAGCACGTTGAACGATTCGGGGATGCCGGCCTCGAACGTGTCCTCGCCGCGCACGATCGCCTCGTAGATCTTGGTCCGGCCCGAGACGTCGTCCGACTTGACGGTCAGCATCTCCTGCAGCGTGTAGGCCGCGCCGTAGGCCTGCAGCGCCCAGCACTCCATCTCGCCGAAACGCTGGCCGCCGAACTGCGCCTTGCCGCCCAGCGGCTGCTGCGTGACCAGGCTGTAGGGGCCGACGGAACGGGCGTGGATCTTGTCGTCGACCAGGTGCCCGAGCTTGAGCATGTAGATGTAGCCCACGGTCACCTTGCGATCGAACGCCTCACCACTGCGCCCGTCGACCAGCGTCACCTGGCCGGAGACGTCGCATCCGCCCTCTGTGAGCAGCCGCACGATGTCCGGCTCGGTGGCGCCGTCGAACACCGGCGTCGCCACCGGCACGCCGTGAGCGAGATTGCCCGCAAGCTCGAGCACCTCGGCCTCGTCCAGCTCGGCGAGCGAGCCGTCGCCTTCGCCGTAGATGCGGCCGAGCTTGTCGCGCAGGTCGGCGCTGCCGTCGGCCGGGTCGCCCATGCGGTCCAGGAGCTGGCGGATCTGCCGGCCGAGGTTGTTGCACGCCCAGCCGAGATGCGTCTCCAGGATCTGGCCCACGTTCATGCGCGAGGGCACGCCCAAGGGGTTGAGCACGATGTCCACGGGCGTGCCGTCCTCCAGGTGCGGCATGTCCTCGATCGGCGCGATCTTGGAGATGACGCCCTTGTTGCCGTGCCGGCCGGCCATCTTGTCGCCCGGCTGCAGCTTGCGCTTCACCGCGACGAACACCTTGACCATCTTGAGCACGCCCGGCGGCAGCTCGTCCCCGCGCTGGAGCTTCTCGACCTTGTTGTCGAAGCGCTCCTGCAGGAGCTTGAGGCCGTCGTCGAGCTGGCGCTTGAGGCCTTCGATCTCGACCATGCGCTGGGCGTCGTCGACCCCGATCTCCCACCACTGCCGGCGGGCGAACTCCTTCAGCAGCTCGGGCGTCACGGTCTGCCCGGCCTTGATGCCCTTGGGCCCGCTGGTCGCGGTCTGGCCCTCGAGCAGCTCGCGCAGGCGGCCGTAGACGTTGCGCTCCAAAATCGAGCGCTCGTCGTCGCGGTCCTTGGCCAGGCGCTCGATCTCGGCGCGCTCGATCGCGAGCGCGCGCTCGTCCTTCTCGACGCCGCGGCGCTGGAAGACCCGCACCTCGACCACCGTGCCGGTGACGCCCGGCGGCACCTTGAGCGAGGTGTCGCGCACGTCCGCGGCCTTCTCGCCGAAGATCGCGCGCAGGAGCTTTTCCTCCGGCGTCATCGGCGTCTCGCCCTTGGGCGTGACCTTGCCGACCAGGATGTCGCCCGCGTGCACCTCGGCGCCGATGTAGACGATGCCGGCCTCGTCGAGGTTGCGCAGGCTCTCCTCGCCGACGTTCGGGATGTCGCGGGTGATCGATTCCGGACCCAGCTTGGTGTCCCGCGCCATCACCTCGAACTCCTCGATGTGGATCGAGGTGAAGACGTCGTCGCGCACGATGCGCTCGGAGATCAGGATCGAGTCCTCGAAGTTGTAGCCGTTCCAGGGCATGAACGCGACCAGCACGTTGCGCCCGAGCGCCAGCTCGCCGAGGTTGGTCGAAGGCCCGTCCGCGATGATGTCGCCCGCCTGCACCCGGTCGCCGATCTTCACCACCGGCCGCTGGTTGATGCAGGTGTTCTGGTTGCTGCGCTGGAACTTCCGGAGGTTGTAGATGTCGACCACCGAATCGGCGCGCTCGGTCTCGTCGGTGACCCTGATCACGATGCGCGAGGCATCGACCTGATCGACCACGCCGCCGCGGCGCGCCGCCATGGCGGCGCCCGAATCCCGCGCCACCACCGCTTCCATGCCGGTGCCGACCAGGGGCGCCTCGCTCTGGATCAGCGGCACCGCCTGGCGCTGCATGTTCGAGCCCATGAGCGCGCGGTTGGCGTCATCGTTCTCGAGGAACGGGATCAGCGCGGCCGCGACCGAGACCAGCTGCTTGGGCGAGACGTCGATGAACTCGATCGTCTCGGGCTTGGCGAGCACGAAGTCGCCGTTCACGCGGCAGCTCACCAGATCGCCGGCGAAGCGCCGGTTCTCGGTCAGC